>CAVTDA010000087.1:0-50451 GCA_963733285.1 uncultured Acidobacteriota bacterium | reverse complement strand
ATAGTAAAAATCCACCGCCTGATAGAACGACGAAACCCGCACGCGCTCGTCGCGGCCGTGGGCCCGCACGTCATTCGTATCAACCGCCATCCCGGAAATCCCATAGGTCGGCATGTCCGCGGCGTTGGTGTAAACCCCATCCGACGCGCCCGTGGCCATGGTGGGAATCACCGGCACGCCCGGCCACATTTCCGCCGCGACGCTCTCGAGGGCTTGCATCACATCGGGCCGCAGCTTCACCGGCGGCAGGGCCTGGGATGCGGGCGCGACATCAACGACATGGCCGCGATCGACGTATCCAACCGCAACCCGCGGATCCGCCAGAATCTCGATGAGCGTTTGCCGGATTTCCTCGCGCGCGTGCCCGGGCAAAATACGGCAATTGACGTTGGCGATGGCGGTTTGCGGCAGGGCATTGTTGGCGATTCCGGCGTTCAGCCGGGTGGCGACACACGTGGTGCGCAGCTTGGCATTGTCGGCGGGATCGAGCGAAAGACGCGCGACGGCGCCGGGATCGGGCGGGGTTTTGAGGATGCCGATCATGTCCACAGCGCGCTGGCCGGTTTCTATCGCCGCCGTGCTTTCATAGTAGGCGCGCGTGACCGCGTTCAGTTCCACCGGGAATTGATAGTCCTCGAGCCGCCCCAGCGCATCGGCGAGATGGTAAATCGCATTGTCGGGAGTGGGCCGCGAGCTGTGCCCGCCGGGCCCGGTGACCTTGAGCTGATAATCCGCGTAGAGCTTTTCGCTTGCATCCACGGAAACGATTTCCGGCTTGCCGTCCTGCGTGTCGATTCCACCGCCATCCGAGTTGAGCACGAACTCGGCATCGATCAACTCGCGATGATTCTTGAGCAGCCAATCGATGCCATTCGCGGTGCCGCCTTCCTCATCGGCGGTCAGCGCCAGAATCAGGTCGCGGTCGGGAATAAATCCTTCGCGCTTGAAGCGGATGAACTCGGTGACCCAGACGGAGTCGTCACCCTTCATGTCCTCCGTGCCGCGGCCGTAAAAGTAGCCGTCTTTTTCCACCAGTTGGAACGGATCGGTGGTCCAGTCGGAGCGGCGGGCTTCGACGACATCGAGATGGCCGATGAGCAGGATGGGCCGGTGCTTTCCCGAGCCGTGTAATCGCGCCACCATGTTGCCTTTGCGCGGATTGGGGCCGAGCACCACGACATCGCTCGCGGCAAACCCGTTTGCGCGCAACCGCTGCGCCATGGCCTCCGCCGCGTCGGTGGTGTTGCCCACTGAATCCGTGGTGTTGATCTCGATGAGTTGCTTGAAGATGTCGCGCGCAAGTTGCCGGGTCGGCGAGTCGATTTGGGCGCAAAGCACTGCGGGGAGAAACACCGCCAGCAGGGCCGCTAAAGCCAACGACTTCGGTGGATGTCGCTGCATGGCGGCATTATAGCAAACACCTCCCTGGCCGGAAGTTTTCCGTCACCACGACCTTCGCCACAATTGGGTAGGGATTCAGTTTGCCGTGGAGGCGGGTCTCCGCTGCGACTCCCGCAACGGCGAAAGGCCTTTTCATTGCGAGGCATGCAAAACTTCGCGTATACTTTACCCATGAGCACCATTCGCCTGACCCCTCACAGCGAGGAGTTGCTGCAAGAGCAGCTCAGCCGCGGTCCTTATCGGTCGCCCGAAGAGGTCATCGAACGGGCTCTGGAAACCCTCGCCCAAAAAGAGTCCACTCACTCTCATCTGGGCTCCTCGACTAAATCCCCCGCTGAGGCCGTTGCCGACATTCTGGAATTACGCAAGGGAGTGAGGCTCGGCGGGCTCAAAATCAAGGACCTGATCCACGAAGGACATAAGTACTAATGGCCCGATTGGTGCCGGACGCCTCTGCGACCTTGACTTGGTGCTTCGAGGATGAAGCGATGGCGTGGACGGATGCTTTACTCGCCGGCTTGAGAGCGGGCGATGAAGCTATTGTGCCTGCACATTGGCCTGCCGAGGTCGCTAACGCCCTCCTCATTGCTGTTCGGCGGGGCCGCATCAGCCGGGAGAAAGCAAACAGATTTTTCCTGGATCTGCGTGCCTTGCCCATCCGCATCGATCCCGAAAGCGGCGAGACTGTTTTCGATCAAGTTTTTAAGCTGGCGGAGAAATATAGCCTCACGGTCTACGATGCCGCTTATCTTGAATTAGCGGTTCGAGAACGCTTGCCCTTGGCGACCCTCGATAATGACTTGCGCAAGGCCGCACGCGCCGCGGGAGTTCCGTTAGCGGGACCACAGCCCTGAGCGAGTAGATTGCGGCTTTTCCTTCGATGACGAACTTACGCGCGACAGATCACGCCTTGCCCTCACCTTGCGGCGCCCTCCCTGTACGTCCTGACAAACCCATCGATTAGACGCTACGCCCGCTTGGTAACTACGCAAGAGTTCACTTGAAAGAACGCCCTTCCAACTGCAACCATTCCCTTCGTTCGTGGTAGAATCTGCCCATAAATTCTTCTTGGTCCACGACAGCCGCACGAGGCCGCAATGAGATTCTGCAAAACGCTGGTGAGGTGCAGGTCAGCTACAAGGTGCACGCCGGGCTTGGGGATGGTTCTGGAGCGAAGCTGACCGCAAGAGGGAAACCGGACTTCTATGGCGTTACGCGCATGCAAGGAATGTGGCCACCAAATAAGCAGCAGCGCTAAGACATGCCCCCAATGCGGGAAGAAACAGAGGACGACTACAGGGTTTGAACTCTTCCTGATCGTTGGCTCGTTGGTCGTCCTTATCAGCTACTACGGGTTTGAAGGCAACAAGGACGCACCCCACCATTTGGTCCAACCCGGTCCGGCTGGCGAGGTCGCAACAACGCCGTCACCAGTTCCGGCACCGCAACCCCGACATGCGATTGGCGAAGACTTTTCTGTCGGGTATTGGTCATATCGCTGCAACCGAGCGATATGGCAACCATTCATTGTTTCAGGATTCGAAACCTTGGAGCGACCCGACGCAGCCTTCTTGATCGTTGATCTGGTGGCAACGAACAACGACCGAACCTCCAGCACACTGCCGCCATTCAAGCTCGTCGATGCCCAAGGCAGAGAATATGACGAAAGCTCCAAGGGAAGCCTCTTAAATGGCGCATTTGATTTGCTTAAGCAGCTTAATCCGGGTGTGTCCAGCCGGGGTTTTGTGGTTTTTGATGCACCTCACCCGGCGAATACGCGCTGAAAGTTTCCGGGGGAATCCTATCAGGCAAGGATGCGCTCATTGACTTGCCGAGCGAGCGCAGACAGGAATCTGATCAAGAACCGCCGCGAAAAAGCCGCACTACCGGAACCACCCGCGCCCGGTGAGCAAGCCGCACCTAATCCGGTAGAGCCTAGCCAGGGACCGGAGCGAACTCTGCCGGAAATCGCCGTGCCCAATAGTCAAAGCGCCTCGATGTGGCTCCCATCCGCAAAGCTGCCGAGGAGGGGAATGCATCAGCGCAGTACGATCTTGGGACCCTTTTCGAGAACGGCCGAGGCGTGCGCAGAACGTTGGTCGGGCAGTTTACTTGTACCGCAAGGCCGCCGACAAAGGGTATGCCAGTGCACAATTCAATCTCGGGGTCATGTCCTACAAGGGCCAGCTGTGCCGCAGGACTACGGACAGGCTTATTTCTGGCTAGCTCTTGCCGCATCGGGAACGGTCGATGGGGTCAAGCAAGAAGACGTTGATAAATGGCGAGATGATGCCGCATCTCAATTGAGCCCGGAAACGCTAGCTCAGCGGCAGGAGGGTGTGCGGAAGTGGCTTGAAGGACACCCTCAAAAAGTGGAATAGGGGCAGCGAAAGTTTCGGGGACTCCGCGCTAGACCTTGAAGCCCATGTCTGACAATCCCACACCCAACGATCTAGTGTTGCTCAAGCTGAGTAATGAGCAAATCGCGCTCGCAAAACAAGCAAATGGTCACCGCCAGAAGATCACGCATGCACTACTGTGCGGAAAGTATGGACAGATGTTCGGAACTGGGAAGCGCTGCGGCAAGTACTACCGTGCTTGGGAACACGTTTTCGGACACTTGTTCGATCAAGTCTACGAAACGGAGATGCATCCAATTGAATGCTTCGAATCCACGTTTAATCTGGTCATGTTGCTGATTGAGGACGATGACCGGATCGAACAGCAGCGGCAAGCCAAGGAGGGTAGGTAATCCGAAATTGTGTCCAATGACCTTGATTGTACCCAGCTTTCGGTTTTACAAAGGGTCCCAATTGAGCAGACATTTTAACGCTTCAAATGCTGCCTCTGGCGTCCGCGAGAATTGATCCTGGTTGTATTGCTTGCCGCTTCTAGTTAAGTGAAACTGATATCCGTTTTGGCCGCCAGCAATTTGAGCCTGAAGGTGCGGGGGCAGACCGATAACAGGAATCTTGGCAGGTCTCCCTGTCGGAATATCTGTCCACTTACTTTCGCCGAGTCTGAGTTTGTCAACGTCTTCGCGACTCATATAGACCCCTTCAAAAGGCAAGATAACACATTTCGCCCTATGTTCCCCACAATGCCGAATCTTACGAGCGGTGGCAATCTGTTACTGCTTTTGTGCGTGGGCTTTCCTTTCGATGATGCCTGCCGGGATGCAGTAGGAGGGCGCGTATTGGCATCTGTCCCCGGGTTTGCCCTCAAAGGGTTCCTGACACCGTTGCGTCCGTAGAATGCGCTGCCACGCCCAAGTCTGCCTGCCGCGCATCGTGTGTTAGTATAGGTCAAGGAAGGAAGGCGGGAGAGATGGCGATCACGGTCGCTTCTCAGATCGAAATCGATGACCACGGTGTGGCCTGGATTGCCGGCGCCAACACAAAAGTTCTGGAAGTCGTTCTCGACAAAAAGGCCTATGGCTGGAGCCCCGAGGAAATCCATTTTCAGCATCCCCACCTGGCGCTTTCGCAGATTCACTCTGCGCTCGCCTATTATTATGAGAATCGGGAAAAGCTGGACGAGCAGATTGAGCGCGACGACCAGGAAGCCAAGCGGTTGGAGCCCACTCTTTCCGACCCGGCCCTCCGCCAGAAACTCCGCGCCTTGAAGCTCTTCCGAATTCCTCCGTCTCGTGTCACGTCAAAGCATTAATCCCTTGTGGCGGTTTATCAAATTAAGAACCGCAGAGTTTGAACGGCACAAACTCTGCGCTACCAGCTTGACCTCCCTCTTATCCCGGTGCTGACATTTGAAACTGCACCACCATCGATTGGCCAAAATTGTCGCCGCCGGGCGGATTCACTCGGTATACTGGAATGTGTCGCGGAAGAGGAGCGAGCGCCTTCTTTACTTCGCGGAAATGTGCAAAACCTTCTGACGCTGAAAAATCCATGAAGAAACTGGGAATTTTACTTTCCGGACGCGGTTCGAATTTCGAGGCCATCGCCCGCAACGTGCAGGCAGGCAAAATTCCCGCGGAAATTGCCGTGGTCATCAGTAACAAGGCGGACGCGGCGGGCTTGGCGCGCGCCCGGGAGATGGGCCTCGCAACGCGCTTCATTCCCTCCAAGGGCAAAGAGCGCGAGGCATTCGACCGCGAAGTGGTGGCGGCGCTGCGGGAATTCAAAGTCGATCTCGTCTGCCTCGCGGGCTTCATGCGCTTGCTGAGCCCGTACTTCGTGTCGGAATTTCCCCAGCGCATCCTGAACATTCATCCCGCGCTGCTGCCTTCGTTTCCGGGCGAAGACGCGCAACGGCAGGCTCTGGATCACGGCGTTAAGTTCACCGGATGCACGGTTCACATCGTCAACGAAGGCATGGACACGGGTCCGATTGTCGCCCAGGCTGTCGTCCCCGTGCGCGATGACGACACCGAGGCCACGCTCGCGGCGCGCATTCTGGCGGAAGAGCATCGCATCTATTCCGAAGCCATCTGCCTGCTGCTGGGCGAGAAAGTCCGGTTTGAAGGCCGCCGCGTGCTGCGCAAGGATTGAACCTAGTGCTAACTTGCAGAAGTTCGCGACAATATTTGCCGGTGGATGGAAGGGCGGGACTTTAGTCCCGCCGTAGCTCGAGAGAAAATGTTACGGGCTTTACAGGCTGCGGAAAAACTCGGGATTCGCAACGTAGCGGCGGCTTTATGCCGCCACCAACCCAATCGTTTCAACAGAGCAGTGGCGGGGTAAACCCGCCGCTACACGTTTTTCCGCAGCCTGTTTAGCCCCTGAAGTGATAAGGCTTCAGGGCCTGAAGGCCTTACAGCGCTCCGGCTTGAGGGCGGCGGGGCTGAAGCCCCGCCCTTCCTCGTGCGTGAATGATTTCGCCCATTTATGCAACTAGGCACTAGGCCATAGCGATGTGATACACTACGATGTGTAAACATTATGGCTGCCAAAACCAGAATCAACATCACGGTTGACCCCGAAACCCTGCGCCTGGCGGACCGCGAAGCTCGCCGGAGGAAGACTTCCCGGAGTGATTTTATACGGGGCGCCATCCGTTCCGTGGCGAAGGAAAATGACCAATCTCTCGAGGAAGCAGCTCTTCGCGAGCGCCGGTGGAAGGCGATTGAGGGCATGAACCGCCTCGCCCGGAAGTTCGGAGACTGGCCCGCGGAACAGATCCTCTACGAAATGCGCCATCGTCGCGAGGGAGCTAAGGATTGACCCCGCCGATTTCTCATCCCCCTTACGTCGTGGACGCATCCGTGGCGCTCAAGTGGTATGTGCAAAGAGGCGAGGCCGATGTGAAGAAGGCCTTTCAGCTTCTGGAATCCTATGGACGAGGACAATGCGTGCTGCGGGCTCCCGACCTGCTACTTTGGGAGGTCGCAAATGCCCTGGCGATTGGGCACCGGCTCAAACCCCAGGAGGTTGCGGAGGCGCTGGTTCATCTGCGGGGACTTGATCTGGATTTGAACGCCGTGCAATGGTCGACCCTGCAAAATGCGGTGGAAATTGCCTCGGCGTCGGAGGCCACGATCTATGATGCCTATTACCTGGCCCTGGCGCTTGAGTGTGGCGGCGTTCTCGTAACCGCCGACGAGAAATTTCTGCGCAAGGCCCGCCGCTACCCCGGCATTGTCTCCTTGGCGCGACTTCATCTGCCCAACTCAATACCGTGAAGCCATGACCCTTGACGAACAACTCGCCTATCTCGCCAAAGGTGCGGAAGAAATCATCCGCGTGGAAGAACTCAAGGCCAAGCTGGAGCGCTCGGCGCGCACCGGCAAGCCGCTGCGCGTCAAGGCGGGGTTCGATCCCACCGCGCCGGATATCCACCTGGGCCACACCGTCCTGATCCGCAAGCTCAAGCACTTCCAGGACCTCGGCCACACGGTGATCTTTCTGATCGGCGATTTTACCGGCATGATTGGCGATCCCTCGGGGCGCAATGTGACGCGCCCGCCCCTGACTCCCGAAGAGGTTGCCGCCAACGCTGAGACCTACAAAAAACAGGTCTTCAAGATTCTCGATCCGCAGAAAACTGTTGTGGATTTCAACAACCGCTGGCTGGGCAAGCTGACTAGTCAGGAGTGGATCAAACTCTGCTCGAAATATACCGTGGCGCGCATGCTGGAGCGCGACGATTTCTCCAAACGCCTGAAGGAACAGCGCCCTATCTCGATGCACGAGCTGCTCTACCCACTATCGCAAGCATATGATTCCGTTGCACTTGAAGCTGACGTGGAATTGGGCGGTACCGACCAGAAATTCAACCTGCTGGTCGGTAGGTCGATTCAGCCCGAGTACGGCCAGGAACCCCAGGTTATCTTGACCATGCCCATTCTGGAGGGACTCGACGGCGTCCAGAAAATGTCGAAGTCGCTCGGCAACTATATTGGAATCAATGAGATGCCATCAGAAATGTTCGGCAAGATCATGTCCATTTCCGACGATCTGATGTGGCGGTATTACCTGCTGCTCACCGATTTGACCCCGGCGGAGATCGACGCCCTTAGGACCTCCGCGGCCACCGGAAAAGCACCCCCTCGCGGTCAAAAAAGCCCTGGCGCGACGGATCGTTACCGATTTCCACTGCCTAAGCGACGCTAAGCGGGCGCAAGATGACTTCGAAGCCCAGTTCCAGAACAAGGGTGTTGCCCCAATTGCTCCCGTTCCTTATGACGTAGGAGCAGTTGGCCGACTTGATTTATGGCTTGTGCAAATTGAAATGTGCAAATCCAAGAGCGACGCCCAACGCCAAATCAAGGCGGGGGCTGTCTCCCTGGCCGTGGGGAATTTGGACAATCCCGTCTGGGTGAAAGTTTCCGATCCTGCGGCAGATTTTGATCCGTATGCCTATCCCCGCAATGGCGATTATCTCGATATTGTTTTCAAAGTCGGGCGTCAGCAGAAGCCGTTCCGCTTCAAATTCCCGGCTAATTGAACGGGTTGGATCGACTCTTTGATTCGATTTGTGGGTGACCGATGGTTTGCATTACTTGGCGGGCTTGGGAATGGTAAGGTTCATGACCAGGTGCCAGCGTGTTTCAAACATGCTGATTTTGCGAACTTCGGACGAGGTTGTTTTGTAAATGGCCTTGATCGTGTAATCGTGGTCAAATCTTAGGCCCGAGTATTGGTAATCGCCATTTTCCTGAGAGTAGATATCCAGCACCTTCCCAGTTTGAAGGTCTGTCAATTCAACGGTTGCGCCGATGATCGGATTCCCGGCGTTGTCATAAACCGTGCCGGACACGATTCTGGTTGTCGGCTGCCGGTCTTTCGCCGCTGCCCCTGACAAGAACGCTCCAAAAACCAGCACCGCTGCCAGAGTGATTATTCCAATTCCTTGCCTTTGAGACCACTCTAGGGCGGAGAATTCGTTGCGGGCAGGAAGGCTTCGCTCGTCGCGGAAAGTCATGCTACCACGGCCCGTCTTCATCCTCTTCTCCCTCACTGACAATAAGGTCCAGTTCCACTGGATTGGTGTTGACGACTTCGAGTTCAGCCCCGCAATCCGGACAATCCAGCTTGGTGCCTTCTTCGATTTCGTCTTCAATTTCAATTGCCGCTTCGCACTCAGGGCAGTGCGCCATGACGATTCCTCCCTCCCAAGAAAATCTGCTTCCCCAAAGCAAGAGTCTATTCATTTCCATGAATGATGTCCAGCGATGCAACGTCAAATTCCGGAGTCAAAATATTAAATCTTATGCAGTCGCCACTTTGCAACCAAGGCGCCGGCGCGCTAACCTTGTTCCTCTATGGGGCTAACTCGAATGCCCGCCATGAAGAGGTGCGCATGACGAACGATCATCGATTTGCAACCCTTGCTGTCCATGCAGGGGAAGCTCCGTGTGAGCTTACCGGAGCCGTCGACACCCCCATTTACCAGGCCACCACATTCGCCGCGCGGGATTCCGATGAAATGGCCGCGCTCTACTCCGGCGAGAAAGCGGGATACATGTACACCCGCTATGGGAATCCCACTCTGCACGCCCTCGAGGCAAAGGTTGCGGCACTTGAAAGCGGCGAAGCGGCACAAGCTTTTGCGACCGGAATGGCGGCGGTCTCCTCGTCGATTCTAGCGTGCGTTAGGGCGGGCGACCACGTCGTGGCGGCGCGCTCGCTGTATGGCGCAACCTACAATTTTCTGAATCGCAAGCTCCCGGCCATGAGCGCCTCAACCACATTTGTCCAATCCACCCATCTGGAGGATTTCGAGAAGGCCATCCAGCCCAACACGCGGCTGATTTATTTTCAGTCGCCCAGCAACCCCATCCTGGAGATTTTGGACATCGCAGGCCTCGCCTCGATTGCCTGCGCGCACGGCATCACCTCCATCATGGACAACACGTTCGCCTCGCCGGCGCTTCAGCAGCCGTTGAAGTTGGGGGTTTCCGTGGTACTCCATTCCGCCACCAAGTATTTATGCGGACACGGCGACGCCATGGGAGGCATTGCCGTTGGCAGCAGGGAATTTATCGAGCATTTGAACCACGACGTGCTGCGGGATTTTGGCGGCGTGATGAGTCCGTTCACGGCGTGGCTGATGTTGCGCGGGATTCGCACCCTGCACGTCCGCATGCCCGTGCACTGCGCGAACGCGCAGAGGGTGGCGGAATTCCTGGCCCAGCATCCTCAGGTGGAGCGGGTGTATTACCCCGGCCTGCCCGGGCATCCGGGACACGAATTGGCGCGCCGGCAAATGAAGGCCTTTGGCGCGATGATGAGTTTCGAGGCGAAGGGCGGATATGAGGGCGGCAAGCGGGTTATGGATGCCGTGAAGATCTTCCTGCGCGCCGCCAGTCTGGGCGATACCCGGTCACTGATCGTTCATCCCGCATCGACTAGTCATCGCGCCGTTCCGCGTGAACAGCGTGAGGCGATTGGGGTCACGGACGGATTGGTGCGCCTCTCCGTGGGTATCGAAGATGTTGAAGATCTGATTGCAGACCTCGATCAGGCGCTGCGGCAGGCGGGCAGAGGGTAGTCCATCCGCCGATTGATTCACTTCCGGCGAAGGAATAAGATTCCAGTAAGGACGCGCTTGTGCTTCAGCTCATTCCCATCGTGCTCGTCGTCTATTCGTTTTTCCTCGTCCGCACCAATATCGCTACGCTTCCCTTGCGCGTTCCCATGCATTTCAATGCTGCTGGCGTTGTTGACGGGTGGGGCACTCCAGGCTCGTTGTGGATTCTGGTTGGGGTGCAGGCGTTGACTTGCGCCGTCCTCCTGAGCATTCCTTATCTGGGGCAACTCGCTCCCGGCGCCGTGCATCTTGGGCGCAAACGATTGAGCGATTTCCCCGAAGAGCAGCGCCCGCAAGTGCTTGCCATGCTCAGCAACATGGCGGCTTACATGAACATCGTGATGAATCTGTTTCTCGTCAACATGCTCCGGCAGATTATTCAGGCGGCGGGGCAAGGCAATCCGCAGATACACCCGATATTCCCCCTGGTCCTGACCATCGCCGGCATGGGCGGCATTTTGGTTTACTATGCGCTGCGGTTTCGCTCGGTGGGCAAGGATTCCGGGGCAGGCGTCCAAAGTTAGGCGGAGGCTTCCCGCTTGGCGGCCCGCTGGTAGGTCCAGAAGATTGCTTCCAGGGTAAATCCCGCGAGAAATCCCCACATCAAGTTCGTCAAGAATGAAATGACTCCGACTGCCACGGCGATGAGAAGCCGCCGCGGATTGCGGAGGATGTCGCGCAGATAGGCGGCGTGCTGCACTCCCACGTATCCGAGAAAAACCCCAAGAACTGCCATGGGAATCAGGTGGAGGAAGACGACTGCCGCACCGCCGAAGAGGGCGAGCAGAATGCAGAGCCCTCCAATCACGTAGCTCGATTTGGGCGTGCGCGCGCCAAAGCGGTGATGGGCGGTGATCCCGCCGGAGCCGTGGCACAAGGGAGCGCCTTGAATCGCTGCGGTAATCAGATTCAGGATTCCAATGCTCATACAGAGAGCGCGAACCGTGACGCGCTCCGCGCGCTGGCCAAAGAGAATCTGCGCCGTGTTCTCGGTAGCCACCACCGAATTTCCAAAGGTCAGCGCGAATTGCGGAATGACCAGCAGGGGCAGAACCTTTCTCAGTTCGAGCCAATGGGGATGGAGCCATTGCGGCGTAATCGGGCCGATCCCGGCGATATTCAGCTTACCTGCGTGCAGAACGATTCCCGCGAGGATTCCCACGCCCAGGAGCACGAGGGCGGCGGGAAAACGGCGTGACCGCTGTAACGCCAGCAGCAGGATGGTTCCGGCAAGGGCCATCAACCAGGAAGATGTCGCGGCGCCGGAACTGGCCATGCCGCCCCTCGTCCCCATAACCAGCCGCACGCCTTCTCTTAGCAACACCGAGCCCCAATCCCAGTTGGATCCCGCGGACGATCGGAAGCGTGAAAAGTTTCGCCAATTGCCCGGCGAGGTTGGTGATTCCGACCAGGAGCAAAAGCAGTCCCATTAAAAGACCGGCGCTGGCAACTTCAGCCGGTGACAGCGACAGGGCCAATGCAATCGCGGCCACCGCCTTGAAGGGCTGCACGGCAATGGGAATCTGGAAATACCGCGCGGCGAGGCAGTAGGTGAGGCCGGCGGTGAGAAATAAGGCGGTGGGATTCAGGTGGTTCAAGGTGATCAGGGCGATGGCGATGGGAAAAAGCACGCCCACGTCGCCAAAAGCGCCCGCCACGTCCATTCGCGTCAGAGACCACGCTTGACCCAGCGGCCTGTCATCCGCTGGCGCAAAAGTCTCGCTGTCATTGGCTTTCACGACCATGGGTTTCCCCAACCCAAAGGAATTGTTCGGTGCCGCCCAGAGGATTTCATGCTAAATCGGTTTCGCTTTCCCGCTATCTTCGTCCCACGAATTCGCCCCGCACCAGTATAATCCCTGCCATGCATCGTGCTCATCGGTTATCTCTTTGTCTGGTGGTTTGTGCCGGGCTTTCATTGGCAGCCACGAATTTGACTCACGCCGAAACCGGCTTGGAATTTCCCTCCGCGCGGCGGGCCGTGGTTCTTTTCGTTAGCGGAGAACATTATCCTGCCCTTGCCCGTGCTCTTTCGTCAGTGGGAATTCAGGTTCAGGAAGTTTCCGCAAGGGATTACCGATCAATCGACCGCAGCAGTCCGTGGTTGCTGGTCGTCCCAGAAAAGGAAGGTGAGCAACTCGACGATTCACTTGTCGACGCAATTCTCCGCGACGTTGAAAACGGTCTTCCCCTTCTCGTGGACGGGTCCAATCCACTCACCTCCAGGTTAGGCGTAAAAACCTCCGGCGCGCACAACCACATCATCCGTTATCGCTGGGAGCGCTACGCCAAGAATCCCATTCGGTTGCCACACCATGTGCCCTGCCTTCACATCGATGCGAACCCGGCCTTACAGACCCTGGCGGAGGAGCCGCGCCACGAATTGCCACTCGTCGTCTCAGGAAATCGCGGCAAAGGACGATTCATCTACAGTGCAATTCCACTCGAGCCGAAGGAGGGCATGGTCTTTCAGTACCTTCCTTTTCTCGCGCAGGCCATCGCCGACGAGTTGCACATCGCTCCCAATCTCGCTGCCGACAACCTCTGCGCCTACGCCGATTTCGGCGGCGAGCCCCGCGTTGATCCTGCCAAGGCAGTGGCGCAACTGAAGCAATGGTCCGTCCGCGAGGTTCATCTTGGCGCTTTTTACCAATCGGAAGCGTTCCTGAAATTTCTTCCCCGCTTTCTTGCCGCCGCTCATCAGCAGGGAATTGCGGTCTATGCCTGGCTGGAGTATCCCATGGTCAGCCAGGAATTCTGGGACAAGCATCCGGAGTGGCGGGAGGTGACGGCCAACGGGCATCGCGCCATCATGGATTGGCGTCTGCACATGGCGCTCGAAGACCCCGCCTGTTTTCAAGCCGTCGCCGGCCTCACGCGCCGCCTGGTTCTGGATTACGACTGGGATGGCGTGGATTTTGCCGAGCTCTATTTTGAGGCGGAGCGCGGCATCTTCAAGCACCCCGGTGATTTCACTCCCATGCACCCCACGTTTCGCAAGATGTTCGAGCAGCGCTACGGGATTGATCCGATCACGATGTTTGATCGTGGTTCACCGAACTACGGACTGCGGAATCCGAAACTGCGCGAGGAACTGGCGGATTATCGCGTCGAATTGATCACGCAATTGACGCAAAAGTTCATGGATATCCTGACGGATTGTCGCGTGCAAAAGCCCTATCTCCAGACGACACTGACCTTCATTGATGCGCTGCGCGATCCCACGGTGACGGAGCGCTATGGAGTCGATCCCGTTCGTCTGCTTGCCATGCAGCAGAAATACGGCTTCGCGGTGGAAGTGGAGGATCCCTATACGGTGTGGAACTCCGCCCCGGACCGTTATCGAGCGATTGGCGAATACTACCGGCCGCGTCTTGAGCCTGGCACGCCTTTTACCATCGACGTCAATGTGGTGGACAGGAGTCCCTCCGGGCGCCCGCTCATTCGCCCGCGGGGACTGGAGCTTTATGAACTCCTCGCCAATGTCGCTTCGCAGGTGGATCTCGTCACTCTCTATGCCTACAGCACATTTTCCGCAGATGACATGCGGCTGGTCCCCGCCGTGTTGGCGGCGCAGCAGGCGACTATTGCGCATGACGGCCAAATCACCGCGACACGCCAGGTTTATTGGCGCACCGATACACGCGGACGAGCCATTGACCTCGATGGCTAGCCTTGGCCGTGCCGATCGGATTCGCAAGTTCTAATTCCTGCTGGCGTGCATAGCGTCTCCACCAAACCGCAGTCCGGCGACCCGGTGCAGGACGCTCTACAGATCGAAAATATCAACGGCACAATTCTGGAAGCAAAAGAAGCGGGCGGCCGCTTATCCCTGACCTATGAATCCCGCGGGCGGTGTTATCTGACCTGAAATCGGGCCCCCAAGTCCATTCGATGCGACGGCGCTGAGGGAGCCGGGCAGGTTCTCGCCTACGGAGGAAGTGTTTGCCTCGTGCTTCCACACGGCAAGCATCATGTCGATTTGGAGTAGCGGAGTTTACGGCAGAAGCATTGGGTTCAGGAATCGTTTCTACTGCGTGCATCCTCGGTGGATGCTAGCCCACACTCGATTTCGTTGCGCCTCGATGCACCCACCACCCGGCGATTTCCTCCAGAGTCCGCTTCTTGGTTTCGGGAACCATCACCCAGCCGAAAATGAAGTAAAGACGCACACCCCGGCGAAGATCCAAAAGGCCGGGCCCGCCGAACCAAACGATTTCTCGAAGTGGCTTATCAGGGGGCCCGAGGAATTGGTTGGATAAGATGTCGAAACCCATACGGCCAGAGTTCCCACGGATTGCCCCTTGGCGCGCAGCCGCGTTGGAATATTTCCGAAAGGATCAGCCAGGCCAGGGGCGCAGGCTGGTTTGGTAGAACATGTTGAAAAAAACACGGGACCACCGTGTATTTCCCCGGCAGGTTCCAATGGAGGCAGAGTCCCAGGACACTTGTGTCAACCGCCATGCCCGCCGAGCCCGCCAGAGCAAAGGCCTTCGACCCGCCACATCCACCAGAAACAGAGCGACTGTGGTAAATACCAGCGACGAGACATTCAGCAGGAAGGTCATGCCGATGGCTCCACTCGCCCCGCCTGCCCCGGCTTTTTGAAAAATCAGAGGAGCATAAAAGTTAACCGCCGTGCCCCCGCTCCATCCCTGGAGCAGGCACAAGGCAGCGCTGACGATTAAGGCGATGCGTATGCCCGGCAGAAACAGCTCGCGCAGAGTGCCGGCCTCCTCTTCGAGCGTGCTGCGAATGGCTTCGATTTCCTTATTGGCGACGACCGGACCTTCAATCCTCGTCATAATCCGGATGGCTTCGTCGAACCGGCCTTTCTGCGCCAGCCAACGTGGACTTTGGGGGTGAAGATCAGGCCGAGCATGAGCGCCAGGGCGGGAATTCCAGCGCAGGCGAACATCAGCCGCCAATTCCCGCTGAAGGAAAGGAAATAACTCACGCCGTACGACGACATCGCGCCGATGACGATGGCGAATTGATTCAACCCCACCAGCCGCCCGCGAATCGAGGCTGGAGAGATTTCCGCGATGTACATGGGGGAGACGACGGAGGCAAGTCCGATGGCGACGCCGGCCATGATGCGGAAAGCGTTGAACTCGGTCATGTTGCGGGGCAGGGCGGTTCCCACCGCGGCGATCGCAAATAACAGTGCGGCGACGAAGAGAGTCTGCTTTCTCCCCCAGCGATCGCTGATGGGCCCGGCGACCAGCGGCGCGAAGATACAGCCAATCTGGGCGCTGCCAATCGCGAATCCCACTTCCACCGGGTTCAGGCTGAACTGGCTCTTCAGAAAAATGATGGCGCCGGAGACGACGGCGAGGTCATAGCCAAAGAGAAATCCCCCCGTGGCCGCGACAAGCGAGACAAGAATGACGAATGTCCTGTCACCCCGCTCGGCCGGAGCTATGTCCGCCATATTGAGTCCTCAATGTGCCGCGATCATTCCTGCTTGGGGAACCAGTTGGAACTGTATTCGGGAACTGAGAGCAGTCCGGCGTCGACCAAGTGGGAGATTCCAGTGACACCTTTGCTCTCGTCCGAGACCAGGTACAATGACGCTTGGGCAATTTCCTCCGGAGCAAGAAAACGGCCCAGGGGAACACGCGCTGTTCGTTCACGGACCATTTGCTCCGGATCGGCGGCCGTGTCGACGTGACGGCGGAAGGCCGGCGTATCAGTAATTCCCGGGCAGACGCAATTCACGCGAATATTGTAGATTCCGTAATCGGCGGCCATGGATTTGGTCATCAGTGAAATGGCGCCCTTGGAAGCGATATAGGCCGGCGTGCGGACCTGGCCCATCAAGCTGCCAATGGAGCCGGTGTTCAGAATCACGCCGCCACCCTGCCGGCGCATTTGCGGGATGACATACTTCGCCGCGCGGTAAATCGATTTCAAGTTCACGTCAAACAGCCGGTCCCACTCCTCTTCGCTGGTCTCTTCCAGAAACTTCACCACCGCGATGCCCGCGTTGTTAAAGAGAATGTCAATCCGGCCCCAGCGCGACATCGTTTCGTCGCACATCTTCTTGACGCCGGCCTCGGTGCCCACATCGGCGTGGATGAATTGGGCCTCGCCACCCGCGCTCTGGATTGAACGGATGATTTCCTCACCCGCTTTCGCATTGATATCCACAACGCTGACCTTGGCCCCCTCGCGGGCAAACAGCGTGGCGCTTGCTCCGCCAATTCCCTGGGCGGCGCCGGTCACAATTGCAACTTTATCCTTTAATCGCATCGCATCCCCCTGTGATCATCCCCGGAATCGTTGATATGCACTTCGGCCTCATCGCGGGCCATGCTATGTAAATCCACAACCAGCGGGAAGTCAAGGATACGGATGAGAATGGGATGTGCTCTAAAGAATTACGTATACGCGTGTTTGCACACTGATTGATGTGGATCGCCGCCTGGAAATATTGCAGGGCTGAAGTTACGCGTCGCTGTCAGACAATATTCACCAGGCCGTTGCTCTGCGTGGGGATCTCCTTGAACGGCACGGAGTATTGCTTCTCGATTTTCTCCCGGAAGCAGGGGCCGGAGTTGTAAGTGCAGAACGGGTACACGAGACCGTTGGGGGCGGTGTAGTGGATGACGCAGCGCTTGACCCGGTTGATATCGTAGTTGTAGGCATCCATGAAGTGCATGCCCGCCACGAGCAGCGTTTTGTAGGTGAACGTGCCGTCGCCCTGGCCGCGGCCCTTGCTGTGATCCGTCATTCCCTGCAGGGTGTTGAGGAATCGGTCGAAGGTGAGCCCCGGAGGCGCGAACTGCGGCTTGAAGTGTTTGCGCAGTGAATTCCACGCGCTGATTTTGGAAAAGAGCTTTACGCGCGCGGATTCGGCCTTGCGTGCCAACAGGTCGATATCCCGCAGCATCGCACCGACATCGAAGAAGCGCGTGATGGGTACCGCCTTCTTGGAAATGGGATCGACATAGAGATAGGTTCCCATGGCACAGTGCGGGTGGGAAGTGAGATTAGGGCGTTGATTGTCCTGAAGGGCCGAAAGCAGCTTTGAGAATGGTGACGTGCAGGAAAGCGGGAACCAGTCCTCGTACTTGTCCATCATACCGGTCTGCTCGGATATGCAGCGCGCCATGTCGGATTGCGTGAAGCGCTTGGCCTCAAGGTCGCGCCGGTTGATGCGGCCGGTGAAGGCCACGGGCTGGAAGCTGAATCCGCTGATGCAATCGATGTTATCAATCGCGAAGCGCACCATGTCACCCAGTTGATGGTCGTTCAAGCCCTTCACGATGGTGGGGACGAGGACAATCTTCAAGCCCACTTTGCGGCAGTTCTCGATGGCGGCGAGCTTGGTGTCCATCAGGCGCTGACCACGCGTGCGGAGATAGATGTCGTCATCCAGGCCGTCAAATTGCAGATAAAGCGTGTGCAGGCCGGCTTCTTTCGCGGCTTGCGCAAACTTCAGATTGGCAAAACAGATTCCGTTGGTGGCCACCTGGAGATGCGTAAAGCCCAGTTCCGTGGCCTTGCGCAGGACGTCCATGAAGCGGGGATAAAGCGTGGGCTCGCCACCGGAAAATTGCACGACGCGATTGGGAACCGGGCGCTGTGCCCGCAACCCTTCCAACATGCCGCTGACTTGCTCGAACGAAGGCTCGTAGAGATATCCCGCGGCATTGGCGTTGGCAAAGCAGACTGGGCAGGTCAGATTGCAGCGGTTGGTCAAGTCCACGTTGGAGAGGACTGTGTGCGAGGTATGCATCGAGCACAGGCCGCAATCGTCCGGACAGCGCGTGGCGTCCTTGATGGCGGGATTTTCCAGGCCCCGATTGTCCCCAAACTCCCAAGCCTCCATTTTGTGGTAGAGCCGCGCGTCGGAATAAATCTTGTCACGGAACTCGCCGTGCGCCGCGCAGGTCTTTTCCATGAAGACCGCGCCGTTTTCTTCAAATAGCCGGGCATCGATCACTTGCAGGCATTCCGGGCAGATCGATTGCGTCGTCTTCGGCAACCCCTTTTTCAGGGCCTCAATGCGTGACCCCGTAAAAGTGGTGGGGGGCTGAATGACATTGAAGCCATGGTTGCGGCGCGATGGGGCGGGGGGTGTGATGGTCACAGTGGCCACATTTCCTCCTCAGGAAGGCATTTCAATATAGGAAGCTGGGAGCAAACAGTCCCGTGCGATCCTCAAGACGCAGGATTCCGAGTGCGAACTTAATCCCCCCTTGGTGCGGACTTAAATGACAAACCTTTATAGCGGCGGAATTGGGGCTCGAATGGGGAAAACAAAGGGGTGAGCTGGTAGCGACATATTGTTCATTCTAAATGACTTGATGACAAAATGTCAGAGGATGATTGGACGCTCCGGCAAGTGATTTTTCTGCCCCGGACTTGTGCGGAAGTTATTTTCGGAAGAGGTTCTCGAAAGCTTGGCGGGCATCCATGGGTTTGGTGGATGAGGTCTCTCGTTCTACCGTTGTCCGCGGTGAGTAGAAGCTGCACTGGTTGTTGACTTCCTTTTTGGGGATGCGCGCGCTCACCGGCTGAGTGCATTCGAACCGGCTCGCGGTGTCGAAGTAGGTGCATTGCTTGCAGGCATGCAGGTCAGCTTTGCAGCGGGGACATTTGGAGGTGAAGTCGATCTCCGCGGGTACGATCGCCGCACAAGAGGAGCAGCGCACGACTTCGCGCTTGGCCGGCATGTTTGGGGTTTTGGGGCCGAAGTTTTCCGGTCGCTTCGCCGGCTGGCGCTCAGGGCGTTCCCGGTCACCCCCGGAGTCCTGATACCCCCTCTGCCTATACTTCCTGTCCATCCTCACCTCTCTTTTTGTGTGCGATTTAAGAATGAAGTTGCTGGAACGATGATACAGACATCATACGCTCCTGCCCCGGCTTCGCGCCACCAGTAAAAATGATTGTGTGCTACATTTCATGAAACGAGGAGGAGCAATGGCAAAAGGGCAGCTCGATGGCCGGGTGGCGGTGGTGACCGGCGCCAGCAAAGGTCTGGGCAGGCAGATGGCGGAATCCCTGGCGGAAGCGGGCGCGACGGTGGCGCTTGTGGCCCGCAGCGGTGATCTGCTGCAAGAAGTGAAATCGGGAATTCTCGCGCGTGGCGGTAATGCGCATTCCTTTGTCGGTGATGTCAGTAAAGAATCCGACGTAACGGCCATTGCCCATGAGATTCGCCACCAAGCCGGCGTCCCCGACATCCTCATCAACAATGCAGGCACGAACATCCGCCGGCCGCTGCACGAGTTCAAGCTGGAGGAATGGCGCGAGGTGATGTCGGTCAACGTGGATGGCCCGTTTCTTTGCAGCCGGGCCTTCATCCCCGGCATGATCGAAAGAAAGTTTGGCCGCATCATCAGTATCGCCTCCACCATGGCGCACGTTTCACTGCCGCAGCGCGCTGCCTATAGCGCCAGCAAGTGTGCCGTGCTGGGCATGACGCGGGCGATGGCCCTTGATCTTGCGCCGTACAACATCACGGCGAATGCCATCAGCCCCGGCCCATTTCCGACGGAAATTACCAAGGTTGTGGAACGAGACCCCGTGCAACTGGCGGCTTTTAATGCCAATATTCCCCTCGGACGATGGGGCAAGCTTGAGGAAATCGGCGCGCTGGCGGTTTTCCTGAGTTCAGAGGCATCCGGATTCATTACCGGCACCGATATTGTAATTGACGGGGGTTGGACGGCGCGCTGATGGGCGCGGAATTCGCCCTTGGCGCTAGTGGTTTCGTTCAGAGGAGAGGCGGCGGTTCGTGCCACGGGCATCTTGCCCGTGCCCGAGCATGGCCAGGATGGCCATGGCACCTTCCCCTTGGCAGGCCGTACTTATCGCTCAACTTTTTGTGCTAAACTTCACTTTTCTGGTTCGATAACAACCCACTTATGGCCCGAAAGGCAGAAGCCAGGCTGAAAATCCGTGAAATCTGCCGCATCGCTGCGCGCGTGTTCTACGCCAAGAGCTACGATGGCGCGTCAATGCAGGACATTGCGAAAGCGGTGGGGCTCACCAAGGCGGGCCTCTATCACCACGTGGGCAGCAAGGATAAGCTGCTCTACGAAATCCAGAATTACGGCATGGATATTCTGGATGAGACTGTCCTCGCGCCCATCAAAAACATTGAAGACCCCCGCGAAAAACTCCGCCAGACGATTATCGGCCACATTGATCTTATTGTTCGCGCTCGCGACCAGGAAATCACCGTCATCCTGCACGAAAACCGCTCCCTGAGCGGCCCGCTTCGCAAGAAATTGAATGCCCGCAAGCGCGGTTATATCGACTACCTTGTTAACTTGATTCAGCGCGTTCAGGAGCAGAGTCCCGAGCCCTCCCAAATCCCGCCCCGGCTTGCTGCCTTCGCCTTGCTAGGCATGATCAACTGGCTCTACCAGTGGTACAACCCCTCCGGGCCTGCCACCCAGAGCGAGATTGCGCAGCACTATGCGGATTTCTTCTTCCGCGGACTCCTCGGAACCATCTAGCGCAGTTGTGGGCTTTGCCAACGCGTGGTAGCATCCTCATTTTATCTTCCTGCCGGAGAAGACGGAATTCATGGCTGCACCACTGGTGGCATTTCAAGGGGAAAGAGGCTCCTTCAGCGAAGAGGCTGCGTACAAGCTTCTGGGGCGCAATATCAAGTTGCTGCCCTGTGAGACCTTTTCCGCAATTTTTCAGAGCGCTACGAGCGGGCGCGCGAAATTTTGTCTGGTGCCGATTGAGAACACCCTGGCGGGGTCGGTTTACGAAAACTTCGATTTGCTCCAAGCGAATAACCTGCACATTGTGAGCGAAGTCAGTCTTCGCATCGTTCACAACTTGATTGCTCTCCCGGGCACCAGACGCAAGGACGTCCGCAAGGTCTATTCTCATCCCGTGGCTCTGGCGCAATGCGGAAAGTTCTTCGCCAGGAATCCGCAGATTGAGCGCATCACTTATTACGACACCGCCGGATCCGTCAAAATGCTGCGGGAACAGCAACCGCCCGCCTCGGCTGCAATCGCCAGCCGCATTGCCGCCGAAGTCTATGAGGCCCGCAACTGCAAACCCACCTGGAAGACCATCGCGAAAACTATACGCGTTTCTTCCTTCTCTCCAAGACCGCCCGCGTCAGCCCCAAGGCCAACAAGATTTCCATCGTTTTTTCCACGCGGAATCTGCCCGGCGCTCTCTACAAGTGCCTGAGCGTATTCGCCCTTCGTGACATCGATTTGACCAAGATGGAATCGCGTCCGCTGCACGGACGACCTTGGGAGTACATGTTCTACATCGATTTTGTTGGGAACATGAAAGAAGAGCGCTGCAAGAAGGCGCTCGATCACTTGAGCGAAGTCACGAACTATTTGCGCGTGCTCGGATGCTACGAGAGTGCGAAGCGGTAAGAACGGTGATCTCTGGCTGCGGCCATTGATTTTTGGTTAGCCATCCCCGAATCAAACCCTCAGATCGCATGACCCGGATCCAAAAACTATTTCCTTCGAAAGGGCCAATTTGCCACATCTTCTGGGGGAGAGAAGATTGACCCTGCCCCTGGGCGATTTATTCCAGGGCAGAGAGTAACAAGCCTGCTTTGTGGGCAAGGTTTAGAGCGCGGGAGATATCCCCATTGGCCATCGCCTGGTTGGCCTGGGTAAAGAACGTGCGCGCATCTTCCAAGGCCTTCTGGTCATTCCCGGAAAGATGGGCGCTCGCGAGCTTTTCCAGCCGTTTGGTGAGGTCCTGCTGCAAGCCAAGGAATTGACGTCGCAGTTCATTTTCTTCCGCGGAACTTTGCCTCGGCTCGAGAGCTGGAACCGCGGGCGGCGGAGTTTCCGGGGTATCCTCCGTTGGAGTTTCCTCTGGCTGGTCTGTGGAGGTCTCCGGATGCGCCGCGCGCCGGGACTTGTGTCGAGCTGTGGGCTCAGGAGTTTGGGGCGGAGTCGCTTCCTCCTGCTCGGGCTCTGGGGGCGGCTCCGGCGGAGGCGGTTCTTCAATCACCATGACCTGGGGCTTGGTTGCAGGGGGGGTTGAGTCCGCCATCTGGGCGGAGGCGGGCTTCGGCGCCGGGACATAAACGAGCACGCTCTGTTGCCCCGGGCGTTTGGGACATCCGGCCAACAAGAGCGTCAAGGCACAGAGCGATGATAAGGTCAGTCGCTGTGACATCTGGAAAATTCTACCACTTCTCAACGGGTTAGATGACCTTCGCCCCCTTGGGGGCGCCTGCGCTCCGCATTTATCTACTTCCAATACTCGGCTCCGGGCAGGCTTCCATCCATCAAATATCCGCCATCGATGGCAAGAGTCTGGCCGGTGATGTAGCGCGCCCGCTCGGAAGCGAGGAAGACGACGCCATCGGCAATCCAGGCGGCCTCGGCGATTTCCTTGAGCGGCACCCGCATGAAGAGCGCTTTCTTCACGGCTTCGGAATACATGGGTAAAGTGAGCTCCGTGTAAGTGGCGCCGGGCCGCACGCAGTTTACCGTGATCTTATGGGGCGCGAGCTCGCTGGCCAGCGTGCGCGAGAAAGCTTCCATTCCGCCCTTGGCAGCAGTATAGGCGCTGGCCGAGGGCTCGGAGAGCTCGGCGTGAATCGAGGAGATGTTGACGATGCGCCCGCCCCTGCCTTGTTTGATCATCTGTTTTGCCACCGCCTGGGAGCAGAGGAAACAACTGGTCAGGTTGTTGGTCAGAATCTTGTTCCACTGCGGCTCCGTCATATCCACAGTTTGGGCCTGGAGGATGATGCCGGCATTGTTCACCAGAACATTCACGCCCCCCCATTCCTTGACGACGGTATCCACCATGCGGTTGACAGCGGCCGCCGACGAGACGTCACCGGCGATTCCCAATGCCTTGCCGCCCGACTTGGTGATTTCCTGTGCAACCGCTTCAGCTCGATCCTTGTAAAGGTCAGCCACCGCAACTTGAGCGCCTTCTTCGGCCAGCGCGTAGCAGGTGGCCTTGCCGATCCCTGATCCACCTCCTGTCACAATTGCCGTCCTGCCCGTCAAACCGAGATCCATAAAATGCCTCCTTGAGAAATTGGTTGGACTCCCGCCTCGCCTCCGGGAAAGCGGCGTTGATATTAGCGCAAAAATATCCCGGAGCCAATTTGCATCTGGTGATGAAACCCGGTCCACGGGCGGCTGGCGTCGACGCGCTTGCCTTTTCAAAGGGCGTCAAGTACGATGGCGGGAATTTCGGTCAACCTATGTCATCCGATGCCTCGGTGAAAATTGATGTTTGGCTGTCAATCGGCTTTGCCGCCGGCCTGTACTATTTCTTCCAGGGATTCAGGACTTTTCGCGAATACAAGGTCGTGGCGGATACGCCGGAAATTCCCATCCGCAGCGTGGCGATGGGCCTGGTGCAAATCCACGGCAAGGCTACGGGCGTACCGCCGGTTTCGAGTCCCGTTACCCAGTCACCATGTTTCTTCTACAAAGTCGACATCGAGCATTGGGTGACGGACAAGAATGGGGGCCACTGGAGCCACCTCGCCACCGACTGCGATGGCCCTCGATTCTATGTCTCGGACGCGACGGGCAAGGTTCTGGTGGATGCCCATCACGCCGAGCTGGATTTGCTGCAATCGGCAAAGATTGAAACTCAGGGGGCGGGCTGGGGAAGTCTTTTTTCCGGCGTGGGGAGCTCAACGCGGCCCCAGGTTGATCTCGGAGTCTACGCTTCCGAGGCCGTGGCGCGGATCAAGGGTGAGAGTTTCTTTCGATCTGCCCATGGGAGCGGACAACGCTATCGCTTGACCGAGTTTCTAGTGGCGCCCGAGCACTGGTACGACGTGACGGGAACATGTGCGGAGAATCCCGAACCCCAGGATGAGAACGACCGAAATATGATCGTCAAGGGAACGAATGAACCGACCTTCCTGATCTCCTGGCGCAGCGAGCAGGAAATTGAAAAGAAGCTGCGAGGCAGCGCGACATTGAAAATTTTCGGCGGCGGAATACTGGCCATAGCCTGCGTGGGAGTCTTTCTGGCGAAGCACGGCTGGCTGATTTGATACTAAAGGAGAAGGTGAGCGATGGGCATCGTGATTCTGTTGGGACTGGTTGTCACCCTGGTTGTGGTAGGTGTGTTCGCCTACCTCATCACCATCTATAACAGCCTCGTGCGGCTGAAGAACGATATCGATAAAGCCTGGGCCAATATCGACGTGCTGCTGAAGCAGCGTCATGACGAGCTGCCCAAACTGATTGAGACGTGCAAGGGCTACATGCAGTATGAACAGAAAACCTTCCAGCTCATCACTGAAGCCCGCACCGCCTACATGAAAGCCAACTCCGTCGGCGAAAAGGCGGCAGCCGATAATATGATTACCGGCGCGCTGAAGAGCCTGTTCGCGGTGTCGGAGAACTATCCTGATTTGAAAGCCAACAATAATTTCATGCAGCTTCAGAAGCGTATTTCCGAACTCGAGGAGAAAATTGCCGACCGCCGCGAGTTCTTCAACGACGACGTCAATACCTACAACATTCGCATTCAACAGGTGCCTGACGTCTTCATCGCCGGCATGATGCACCTTCAGCGTCGTGATTTGTTCAAGGTTACCGACGAAGACCGCCAGGATGTGGACGTGAAAATGACCTAGGAACAGGTGGATTCAGGGCGAAATCGACTGCCCACCGGACATCATCCATCAGCAAACGAAAATTTGGGACGGGAGGTGCACATGGTCATTGGACTTGGCATCATTTTGATCGCCATCTTGGTGTTAATCGCCATCGTGGTTATTGGGCTGATCGTCTATTTCGTTGGCATCCACAATAACCTGGTGGCGCTCAAGAACGATATCGACCGCTCCTTTGCCGACATCGACGTCATCCTGAAGCAGCGGCACGACGAACTTCCCAAGCTGGTCGATACCTGCAAGGGCTACATGCAGTATGAGCAGAAGACCTTGCAGGCGGTTACCGATGCCCGGACGTCCTACATGCGCGCCACAACCCCCGCGGAAAAGGCTCAGGCGGACGGCATGGTGAGCGGCGCCCTGAAGACGCTCTTCGCCGTGGCGGAAAATTATCCCGACCTCAAGGCAGACGCCAATTTCATGCAGCTACAGGGGCGCATCACCGATCTGGAAGAAAAAATCGCCGCCCAGCGCAGCCGGTTCAACGCCACTGCAAATAACTTTAATATCCGGATTGCCCAAATCCCTGCTAACTTTGTCGCCGGCTTCATGGGGCTTCAACCGCACGCGCTCTTTCAAGTCGCGGAAGCCGACCGCGAGGACGTGAAAATCAGCTTTACCTAGTCGAAAGGTCGAATAAAGATGGATTCACGGGGGCAGACTTCCACGCCATTCCTGATGGTGACGGCGTGCGCGGGTCTTTTCACGTTCGGCGTAACCACTTCGTTTCTGGGTGCGACGCTGCCCGAGCTGAGCTCGCGGGCCGGTTTTGATCTGGCGCGGCAGGGAACCCTCTTCAGCTTCCTCTATCTTCCGCAAGTTCCCATGGTCTTCCTGGCGGGGCCGCTGATCGACCGCTTTGGCAAGAAGCTCATGCTGGCTTCGGGATTCCTCTTGAGCGCCGCCGCCCTGGTGGGCATGACGTACGTCCACACCTACTCGGTTCTCGGATTTTTCCTCATTGCCTTGGGCGTCGGCAGTTGCTCCGCTATGTCCGCCGCCAATACCTTGATCCCGGATCTTTACCCCGCGAATCCATCCTCGGCGTTGAACCTGGGAAACACCTTCTTTGGCGTGGGCGCGGTCTTTTTCCCGTTTCTGGTGGTCGTGTTGACCCGCGGTCTCGGCCTTAATGGAACCATGCTCTTCGTCGCTGCTCTGGTGGGGCTCGTTGCCCTGGTGGCGCTTGCCCAGACGTTCCCTCCTGCAACGATGCCGGAAGGCTTTGACTGGAAGCAGGCAGGATCTTTGCTGGTTAATCCCACCATCTTGATTCTGGCTTGTGTTCTGATCTTCTATACGGCGCTCGAGGTTTCCACCGCGGGATGGATTCGAACATTTCTGGAGCGGGACCTGAAAGTCGTGCCTCAATCTTCAAAGATCGTTCTCACCGCGTTTTGGATCATGATGATGTTGGGACGGATCACCGCGAGCCAGGTAGTGAAGCGCGTTCGCGGACCCCTTCTGGTCGTGGGCTGTGCCATGGGGGCAATTTTCGGCCTCTTGCTGATGGCGCTTGCCCATAGTTTCATCATGGCCACGGCGGGAATCATCCTGGTGGGATTCACCTACGCGCCGATCTTCCCGACGACGGCGGGAACCGCCAGCACCTACTTTCCCCGAATCTTCGGCACGGCGTTCGGCTTGCTCATGACCTTTGCCCTGCTGAGTGGTGCGGTGGTCCCACGCGTCATTGGAAACGTCGCGCAACACCACTCCGTTCGCACGGGAATTTGGATTCTGGTCGTGACCGCCACCCTGCTCACGCTGACCCAGCTCTTCTTCACCGTCTACGAGCGAAAACGGATGCTGCCCCAGCGATCGAACTAAACTCAGCTCCCTCCCAATCTTCCATCTATTGAAATTCCTCAGTGTTTGTGTCAGTATTGCATTTCGATATCGAAAGTGGGTATAGAATAAGAACATGGATGACACAAGTCTGTACTCGGGCCTGATTCGATTGCATATCCTCCATCATGCGGATGAAGAGTCGCTGTGCGGTGTTTGGATTGCGGAGGAGCTGGCGCGGCATGGGTACAAGGTGAGTGCGGGAACGCTTTATCCCATCCTGCACGGGTTGGAGAAGAAAGGGTATTTACGCTCGCATCAAGAGAGGAATGGGAAGTCGCGACGGCGCGTTTACAAGATAACTCCCTTGGGGCGAAAGGCTCTCCACTCCGGCCGTCGGCGTGTCCAGGAGCTCTTCGGCGAAATGTTTGGATCGCCAAAGGATCGTCATTGAACCCGACTCGGTTTTCGGCAAGAACTGCTCTTTTAGTCCTGTTTGCATTGATATCCACCTCTTTGTGGGCAGGGCCGCCATTTCAGACCGACGATCCGGATCCCATTGACTTTCGCCATTACGAGGTCTACTTGTTTGGCGCTACTGACGGAACCCCGGTCGAAACTGACCCTGTTGGCCCGGCGTTCGAAGCCAATTGGGGGGCGGCTCCCAACCTTCATCTGCACATCATTCTGCCCTTCGGGGCGATCCTTCCCTCCAACAACCCTCGCTATTTCCCTGCCGGCATTGGTGCCGCCGCCTATGGATTTGAGGACATCGAGCTGGGGGCGAAGTATCGATTCATAAAGGAGACCAAGCATCGTCCTGAGATCGGCACCTTTACCATGTTCGAGATTCCCACTGGCAGCTATGCCAAGGGATTGGGTGTTGGCAAAGTTTGGTACAAGCTACCGATCTGGGCGCAAAAGAGCTGGGGACCATGGACCACCTATGGCGGCGCTGGATACCAGATCGTCAGACAGAATCAGTATCGCGACTTCGCCTACGGTGGGTGGCTGCTGCAAAGGGACGTCGGGAAGAAGTTTACCCTGGGAGCGGAAATTTACTCGCATGGGGCTGAAGGGCTGGCGACGGCTCAAACGAAATCTGCCACCCTGGCCGATTTCGGCGGTTATTACTATATCCACAAGCCGGGTCTGCAAATTCTCTTCGCCTACGGCCACTCCGTTTTCGGACAATCAGAAAACTATGCTTATCTCGGTCTTTACCACACCTGGGGGTCGGACAAGGGCAAGGGGCTTAACGGATTTCTTGAGCATCATCTTTAGTTGCTTGTTAACGACTTCTCAGCCTTCCAAAATAAAATTACGTCTCTTGTGGGAAACCTCAACACTTTAAGACCAACTCAGCCCATCCACTTTCGAGTTGACCCGGTAATCTTCGCATCAGTAGAATTCAACGGGAGCTGTGCATTCGCGTGCCGGGTGGATCAGCGCCCATATTTTTTACTGTGATTGAGGGACTATTTTGGTCAAGCGAAGGCTGGTCTGTGTTCTTTGCGCAATCCTGATCGTGACGGGCTGCGCAACGACGGAGAATCGCACTTCGGCCCCGCACCCCCCCGCTCCTCCTCCAGCGCAATCCGCGCCGGCAAAGCCCGCCGAGGCGGCCGCTCCAAAACAAAGCGCCTCCGTTCCTGACGCCACGGACACGTTGATTCAGCAGGTTGACGCGCTTTATACGAGCGGCATGAGCGACTTCAACGCGGGAAAGCTTGATAAGGCGAAGCAGGAGTTTGACCAGGCTCTGGGCGCGCTGCTGCAATCGGGAATGGACATCCAGGCGGATGAGCGGTTAAGTTCCGAATTCGACAAGATTGTTGAGAATGTGTATTCCGTTGAGGCGGCATCACTCGGCCGCGGCGACGCATTGAGCCTGCACAACTACGAGCCCACTCCGCTGGAATCCTTTTCCGGCCTCACCTTCCCCGTCGACCCACGCACGAAACAGAGAGTTCAGGAGGAATTGCAATCGGTTCATTCGGATTTGCCTCTGGTTTCGAACGACGCCGTCGATGGCGTCATCGCCTACCTGCAAAACCACAGCCGCGGATTTGTTGAAAACGTCCTGCGGCGCAAGGGAACTTACGGTGACATCATCAGTGATGCTCTGCGCAAGCAGGGTGTTCCGCAGGACCTGATTTATCTTGCCGCGGGCGAAAGCGCCTTCAATCCCTACGCGGTTTCCAACAAAGCCTGTGTGGGCATCTGGCAGTTCTCACAGGGAACGGGCGGCCTCTACGGCTTGCGGAAGAATCGCTGGGTTGACGAGCGGCTGGATCCCGCCAAATCATCCGCTGCCGCGGCGCATCACCTGAAAGACCTCTACATGACGTTTGGAGACTGGTTCCTGGTGATGGCCGCGTATGATAGCGGGCCGCTCACCGTTCAGCGCGCGATTGAGAGAACCGGGTATGCCGATTACTGGGAGCTGCGCCGCGTTCACGCTCTGCCCGCCGAGACGGAAAACTACGTCCCCATCTTCCTGGCGACGGCGCTGATTGCCAAGGATCCCAAGGCCTATGGGTTTGACACTCCGCCCGATCCGCCCCTGAGCGTCGATCAGGTGGAGGTGTCAACCCCCACCGATCTGCGCCTCATTGCGCAACTGATTGATCGCCCCGTCGATGACCTGGCGAAGCTTAATCCCAGCCTGCTGAGTTGGACGACGCCTGCAAACGACGTCAGTTTTACCCTCTATCTTCCCCCCGGATCGAAGGACCTTTACGAGAAGAACATTGCCCTGGTTCCGCCCTCCAAGCGCCTGTGGTGGCGCGCGCATAAAGTCGTGCAGGGGGAAACACTCGCCGGCATCGCCAGGGATTTTCATGTCACTACCGCCGCCCTGACGCAGGCCAATCTGCTTACTGCGAAGGATGTCCCGGAACCCGGCGTACTTTTGGCCATCCCCATGCCCGAGGGCAATGAGGCTTCGCTCTCACGGTTTCATCCGCCGGCCCGGCTGCGGCTCGCCCTCTACCGC
The DNA here is from genome assembly GCA_963733285.1 of uncultured Acidobacteriota bacterium. GTDB lineage: Bacteria > Acidobacteriota > Terriglobia > UBA7540 > UBA7540 > Bog-366. The sequence continues at coordinate 20,653 of CAVTDA010000087.1, read as the reverse complement.
GTCCGCCCGGGTGACACTCTTGACCTCATCGCCGACCGGTTCAGTGTAACGCCCTACCAGATCCGCCGCTGGAATGGATTGAAGTCTGCCCACCTGACCACCGGCCGGACCTTGCATATTTACCAGCAGGGACAATCGCCGTCCACAACTCGCAGCCCTCGCGCCCGGAGACATTCGTCCGTGCATCGTACGGTCGCACAAAAAAAGCCCCAGGCGCCAGCGCACACCTCCGCCGCCCCCGCGGCAGTAACCCCCGCTCACTGACGCCGCCCGTTTATTTCTTGGCTTGAAACCTGATTGACGCCGGCGCAAACCGAAAGAACGCTGTGTCGACTCGCAAAAATTGTTTCGCAAAAATTATCTTTCGAAAGATTTTTCTTGACATGTTGAACGAATGCTACTACATATGGTGGTACTGCAGTGCGTAACCACAAAACGTGGTTGTTCACGCAAAACCCGAAACTCCAACAAAGGAGGGGAATATAGTGGCAGCTAAAAAGAAAGCAAAGAAGAAGAAGAGATAAGGAAATGTTTTAGGTTTCCTCCTTTCCCCAGGCCCGCTCCCCCAAGCGGGCCTTTTTTCTTGCCCCCATCCACTCTGATTCCACGTTAATCGGTGACAGTTCCTCACAACATTGATCGGAAATTTTGAAACGTCGGAACTGCGCGTGGCCTTCATTGCCATGACCGCGCCGGAGCGCCACCCGCGCCTTTTGGAATTGGGGTGCTTGCGATCGACGATTAACGAGGGAATTCAAGTTGTGGTGCGGAGGGCGGGAATCGAACCCGCACAGTCCTTGCGGACCGAGGGATTTTAAGTCCCTTGCGTCTACCAGTTCCGCCACCCCCGCACGGCGGGTGCTATGGTCATGCTACCACGAGTTCGCCCCAATCGCGGAAGACCTCCGCGATCCGGTTTCCAGGACTCGGTCGTGACTTTGTGCCTGCCGAATACCAAAGAGGACATCCTCAATTCACTTCAAATCATATCCACTCCGACCGAACCAACCATAGACATTCGAGGCCATGCAGGCCAAAATGATGGATCGGTTCGATTATCCATTCACTCAGGGTCTCCATGCGGAAATCAATTTCGATCAAGCGAAGCGTCATCGCCGCTCTTATCTTGGGAATCATGGGGGCGGGTTTGTCTGCGCATCTACTGGCCGCCCGGCACGCCAAGATTAATGTCTGGGGACTGAAACAGGTCATCGCCTTCACCTACAGCCCCGCCAAGGATATGGATCTCCACCAGCTCAAGTCAGCGACCTTGATCGGTCCGCTCGGCCCCACCGATTGGAAGTCCTGGCAGGATGCGGGTGTTGTAACGGGCGTCGGCCACGGGTGGTTTGATTTGCTGCGCTCGCCGGTGGACAAAGCCGTCGCCAATCTGACGGGACAGGACTTCGGCGGCAACCCACATCCCATTGCCATGATCGATGAGTTCGGATTCGACTATGGCGGCTTGATGGACCAGAAGACCGCAACCGTTCTTCGCCAGACGAAACTCCAGCGGCCCGATCTCTCGCTGGCGGTGTTCCAAATGCGCGGGCCGATTTCGCAGGTGTTGGCCGAAACCTATCGCGACGCCGCCGACCTCGTGATGTTTGAAAGTTATGTGCACAGCCAGAAGAGTTATTGGTGGATTGCGACTCAGGTCTGGTCGGCGCGCCGGTACGGAATTCTTCCCAAATCCATCATGATCCTGGGCGTGGGCAAGGGCGGAAATCCGGGCGAGGATTGGGCGGAAACGCCGCAGGAGCTCGAGCAGCAGATTCGCTTTGTTCGCATGATCGCTCCGGAATCGCCGGGCATTGGGTTCTTCGGCGGAACTCCGGAACTGCTGAAGAGCGCGGACGCTTTGTGCGTCCATTACCGGCATCTGCCCACGGATGGCAGGGGATTGCCCCCGGACGTGCAGGAAATTGCGCGAACTTTTTTGCGCCACCATGACAAGCCCACCCTGGTTGCGTCTCCAATCCTGGTCGAGCCGAATTTCAAGGAAGACGGAAATGGATTGGGCGACCCCGTGGTGATGCGGCCCTACATCATCAATCTCGGTGACACCGATGCGAAGAACGTTACGGTGCGCCTGCGCAACCGGCCGGAACTCGACGGCAAGGTTTTTGCCGAAGGCGTCATCCCCGTGATTCCGGCGCGCAGTGAAGCCGTGCCCAACCTGCGCGTGATCGATAAATGGCACGAGTGGGTGGGACGATGGATTCTTGAGATCGATGCTCCCGGTTGCGACGTTCAGATCGACCAGCCCTGATGCCCTCGCGAAACGATTTGAACTCTATCCCGAGATGGCGTATTTTGGGGCGCGGAGATGGGCCGCGAACGCCCGAGACGTGGAATTTGACAGTAATTCGCGAATCATAGTCGAAGGAGATGAATTCATTGAAATCACCATGGATGTCGAGACGTGACCACCTGCGTCTTTTGGGAACCGGCGCCACCGCGCTGGCGGGTTCGGCGGCGGTCGGGTCTAAATTTGCCGTGGTCCAGGGCCCCAGAATCGAGAATTGAGGGCACGAGGGGGATTGAGTAGGCCCATGCTCGTGAATAACGATCCGGCTAAATCCAGGCTTGGCCGCCCCGATGACGGTGAAAAGAATTGCGCCCTATGCTCGGCGGACCGTGCAGTGAATCTGGCTCTTCACGCCCAACTGACAACGCCCGGCCAAGTTGCCCATCGCAGCAAATTCGAAATGTCTAAGTTAACCGTGGTTTCATACAGTTTTATCGCGCTGGCATTGTCGGCGCTGGTTTGCGGGCAATCAACCGTGCCGAATAGCGCGGCAGTGCCGGCAGTCGGTTCGATTCAGCAAGTTGGCATCATGTGCTCACTCGATGGCAAGACTGGCTTGCCGAAGCAAATCACGACGAGGGCGCAAGCCGCTGCCGTGCAGTGGCTCACCGGTCCTTTACAGTTTCACGTGCGCAACGAAGCCACCAACGTCACATCGACTTTCACGGGAAGGGTTGCCGAGCGCGGGCAAACGCCGTCGGGTGCCGTGACCGTAGAAGGGGCCTCCGCTGCGCTTTCGTTGAACCTCACACAACAGTGGCAGGCGACGAAATCCGGGCTCACGTGGGACCTTGCGTTTACCGGGAACGGCCCACGCGCCGGGCACGAAATCGTCATCGAGCTGCCGATACTCTCGCCGGGCTTGGATGTCTTTACCCCCAGCGAGCGCGGACTGATCAGCGTGGCGCGACGTCCGACCTACGAAGCCATTCCATATGGCCACCCGGGCGTGTCCGACAATCGTGCCTACGTGCTGCCGCTGGTCAGCGTGTTTGACCCCAGGCGCGACGCCGCATTGACCATCGCCCTGCCCGCTGATGTGAATATTCCCGATTTTTCCATTTCCTGGAAGAACGGCAAAACCCTCCGCCTCGCGCCTGGGCCATCGGGGCATGGGGGCAGCAACCCCGTCGAAGCTTCGAGTCCTGTTCTACGCGCATCCGGCCGATTATCGCAGCGTGCTCGGGTCTTATATCGATGATTTCCCCGCATACTTTAAGCCTGCCATGCCGCGCGGCCCTTACGAGGCATCGTTTTATTATCACCACATTCATGATCATCCCGACTTCGACGAGATGGCCCGGCAAAACGTTCGCTACCTCTGGTCGAGCTTCTGGTTCACGCACGTGGGCGAATACCTGCCAGCGGAAAAGGAGTGGTATCCCTACACCTACGCGAACTGGTGGAAGCTAGGAGAGAAGATGAGCGACGTGAAGATCAACGATTTCGTGCAGACGATGCAGGACCACGGCGTCGCCGTATTCGCCTTCTTCAACGTTGATGAATACGGGGGCCCTGGCACCTACCACGGCATAAATCAGGACGGCAACTCGCCCGTCATCGAGCAGGACCGCAACTCGCGCTTTGCCGACGCGGTTGTAAAGGACGTGAACGGCAAGGACATTGTTTCTTGGAAGGGCGATAAAGTGATGAATCCCGACTGCCGCGCCGCTTTCTATCCCTATCTGATGGACCAGGTGAAGCAGCATCTGGCGCGACTGCCGGGAATTTACGGTTTCGTGATCGACCGCATGGACTGGGCCGCCACCATCGACTACGGCCACGACGACGGACTTACGATGGTGGGCGACCGCGCGGCCGAGAACATGACCGAGCCCATGGGCGCCGCCGTGCGGGAGGTGTGCCGCCTGACTCACGCGCAAGGCAAGCGCGTTTTCATCAATCAGTTTTATCGTGTCGAACTGCTGCGCGACGTGGACGGCGTGGCCCACGAGAACGACTACCTTCCAGCACTTGGCTACCTGACGCCGCTGCGTCCGGCGGCAGCCTGGAATTTTCGCAAGCCCTACCACGGCGATTTGCTTCAATTCGAAGCCCAGTTGAAGCGCCGGCTCCAGTTCGCTCTTTTCCCGCACATGATCGCCCATGAATTTAAGATTTCGCAGCAGGATCCGGATCCCCGTGCCGCCGACCTGCTCGAAATCTACGCCCCGCTGTTTGCCACGCTGATCGGCAAGGACCAGGTGCTGCTGCCCCACTGCGTGGCCGTGACCGGCGCCAATGATGTAAACCTATTTCGCAATGGCGACGGCAACTACGTGGCGCCTGTTACCTCGCGCGCACGCTTCCTCTCACGCCGAGTGGGAAGCAGCGAAGCGGTCATCGTCACGCTGCGCGTTCCCGATGGAGGCAGCCTGCAATGGGCTCATGTGTACTCGGCTGATGGTGCGCCTTATCGCGGGACAATTACAGCTTTGAATGGCGTGGTGAAGATCAGCCTGCAACAACATCAAACCGCGTCCATGGTTGTCGTGGGAAAGGGTTCTGAACCTCCGCTAGGCTCCGCTGACGCTGAGCGCCTGGCGCAAGTGCGCGACCGGCTGTTTGGCCAGCCAGCGCCGCAAACCGCTGCGAAGGCGGGACGGCCACGACTCTCGGGAGCACAGCAAATCACTCTCAAGATCGAAGGCGTCCAACTCGGCCAGCCCGGAGGAATCGGGGTGTTGGTGAACGGTCGTCGCCTGGGAGAATTCACCAGCGACTCGGCTGTGTTCCCCCTGGGCGCTTTAGGGCCCAATACGGCTCCCACGATAACTCTGACGCTGCCCGACGAGGGAGTCTGGTTCGCGCCTGTGCACGTCGCGCTGCTCGCACAGTCTCCCGACGGCAAGAGCGAGCGCCTGGCGGAATGGCGTTCCTGCGATCCCACGTACCCGGGGGAATTTCCCGGCGACCTCAAGTTACCACTAGCTTGGCGCAAGTAAAGACACGGTGCATGCCTCCGGTTCTATAGTTGCGCAGCCTGCCCCGGAAACTCTACCAGTGAGGACCGGGACGGGGACGTGTGACCTACACACTGCGCCACCGAACTGGCAGCGAGACCATTCCGCTTGAAGCGAGCACCGGCGCGGACGTGGATAGCGTTTTCTGGTTTGATGGAACGGCACTGATCGCGAAAGCTTTCGTTAATCGGGGAGCAATTCCGTGGTCCCCTCCTGCCGACGGCGTTCACCTTATCCGTGTAATCGATGATCACGGCCGGTCAGCCGAACGCGACGTCTAAATCAGATTCGTGGACTGAATTCGCATCGCACGTTTGGTGCCTCGGCTTGGCGGTTTCTCCGGCAAGTCGGCGGTCTGCCGTCCGTCCCGAGCTTACTGCCTTCGGCACTGCGAACCTTGATGATCGGGAAGGCTAGTTTTAGCGAAGACCATAATAGGCCCTCTGCCCCGTTCCCTTCGTAATCCCGGTTTTCCTCTGGATTACACTCCAAGAATGCCCAGAGACGAGACGAAGAATTCAATACATCGAAAATTTGAAGCCTAATTGTCGCGGCCTTTAGGCACGAGGCTGACGAATTGATTGGCGCGCGTTACCCCCTGCCGTTTCCCAGGTCGTCAGAGTACCCAGCCTTCAGGCGAGACCATTGGGCGGTGGGTCGCCCATTCGCGCGCAGCGTGTTCATAATGTTTCCTTGCGGCCAGCCGGCTGGTGAGTCCTCCCACGTCTCTTGTCGGCCGTAGACGGTCAAGTCTAGCAACCGATAGCTGTTGTCCATCGCCTCGACACCGCGAATGGTGGTCCAGTAGGTCTCGAACACTTTGGATCCTTGTCGCAGATAGCACACGATGTACATCATTCCCAGCGGTCGCCCGGGAAGAAGAGCTTCGAGCGAAGAGCCCTGGACCGAATACCAAGGCATCTCCCATCCCATGAAGTCGCGGTACTTGGAGCTCTCGTCGTATGGACCTTTGCAAAAGACGGCGAACGTGACGTCGCGAGAATGAAGATAGGACAGCTCGCGGACCTGCGATGTAACCCAAGTGCACCCTTCGCACTGCTTCGCCGCTGACTTGCCGATGTGCCACATGAAATAGTAAGCAATCAGCATCCGTCGATCCTCAAAAGTGTCCAGAAGTGTCACCGCGCCACGTTTGCCGACGATCGATAGGGCACTGTCCACCTCGACCATGGGAAGGCGCCGGCGGGCGGCCGCGATAGCATCGCCTTCTCTTGTGTGAACCTTCTCTCGAACCCGCAATACGTCCAGCTCGGCCTGGAAAGTACTCCGGTCGACTATCCTCGGTACTCCATGTTCATCTCTCGTGGAATCTTTCATTGATCTCTCCTCCTCGACGATGCCATTAATGAATATGATGACCACCCGGGCGTCCCGGTCAATGATGTTCGGGGAAGTTGTCTGCCCAGAAGGATCAGGATCTGTAGCTTTTCTTTGGGAGGCAGTTTCGCCCCGACCTTATTCCTTGGGGTTAGGTTCGAAGTTGGCCCACCGTTGCTGGATCCGTTTCAGCTGGGAAAAGTGATTGGGCGGAAGATCGAGGGCATCGACGAGATGGCCAACCTGAGGCACAGCCCAGAGGCGATGCCGAAGAATCGTAAGCTGTCAGGGCCGAAGACGAAAATGAGCCCGCGCTCAGGCTGTGGAAAAAACGCTCGCCCAGGCGAGCTTGGAAATCGCTTCGCGATTCCCACTTTGCCCCAGCCACGACGACGAGCTCCCGGTAACATTCTTAATGTCTCGACGGGTCCTACCAAAGTAACATTCATAAATGGCTTGATACGCGCGAAGCCCCATCTCCAGGCCAACCATCCGAGTGGCAGCAAAGCACGGACCGGTCAAGGGTGTGATGCCTCCCAAGTGCCGAATAGTGCCCAAAATCTTATCCCCCAATTCCCACCGCGGACCTGCCCGAGCGATGGGAATACTCGTGGACCCTGTTGAGCTTCAGCTTAGCGGAAAAGGTCTTTGACGGCCTCTTCCAACTGCCTTTTGACCTCATTCCACTTTACGGACCATCGCATTCGTGGCATGGGATCCGACTCCGCATCCGTGAAGTAAGTGAGGGCGCGGAGCAGATGGGCGCGGTTCATTCTGCCGTACTTTCGTTGCAGGAGTTCCAGTAGTTCGCCGAGGGAGATATTGGGGAACTTCTGGAGGAAACAGGCCAAATCAATGAAGTCCCGCTTGCAGCCGCGTGGGCCGATGGCGACGAGCTTCATCAGGGCGATGTCATGCGGATCTGCCAGCGAACCGTACATCGTATTATGGAGCGGGCGCAAAAGCCGATAGGGGTAATAGAGGAACTGAGTCTTGTAGCTATCGATCCAGCACTCAACACTTCCTTCACCCATGGTCAAGTGCCTTGGAGGGCCAAGAGCCGAAAGGCGGCGGGCCAGCAACTCGGTCCTGAAGGAACGCCTTGAGAAGAAATCCAAATCATTCGACTGGCGATGCCCCAAATGGAGAGCGAGTCCACTTCCCCCCGCAAGATAGAAAGAGCCGAGCGCAGGAAGGCGGGAAAGTGATTCCCATAGCCGCAGAGCTCGACCCGGAAGAACAACCGGAAATGCTAGCCGACTTTCACCTGGGTGAGCAGTATTTTTTGCCATAGGTGGGCCGTCTGCCGATGGAGCTTCAAGTTTTTCTTTATCAGGCGCGCAATGCGCGCCGCGCCGTAGGTCCAGCGCAGCCAGTTCCAATCCTCGAGATCCCCCTTTTCGAGTACCCGGGTGATGATGTAATCCGCATGGTGCGCCAAGTCGAACCGGTGCATCACCGTATCCCAAAATAGACGGTGCATCGCCTTCGGGGGCTTGCGGGGTGGAGTCGCCCACGTGTACTCATAGCGGCCCTCGATCGAGTTCGAGCCAGATTTTCAGTGGCGCGCCAGCCTGGCGCCAGGGTGTCTTGGACCGTTCTGCTAGGGACTGCAAGGGCAGATTCGTCAAGACGCCTGCCACGAGCAATCGGAAAAGTTTTTCGGTGGGGAAGGGAATGCGGCGAGCTCCCGTCTCCCACCGGGAGATTGTGACATTGGAGGAGACCCCCAGCGCGCGCGTGACCTCCGAGGCTGTCCATGAAGCCCGTTCGCGCAGGTAGCGGAATTCGATCGGTTCGAGGCGAGAAGGTTTGAGCAGGATGGCTTGATCCAGCAGAGGGGCCCAGGCGGGCCAGGGGTTCCTGATGCAATCCAATATTTCGGATTGTCCCATCAACTTAACCATTGGTTAATTATACTTATTCAGCCGCGAAAGTCAATGATTGTGCCGACAGTGCGCATCGGCAGTAATTTCGGAGGATTGCGATATGCGATGGTGAGTGAATCCTACGCATAATCGCTTGCTGATGGATCCTGCAATTGCAAAATTCAGATTTCCAAAAATTCAAAACTTCAGAACCCACTTGACAATTTTAGAAGCGAGATTTAGCCTTTGAAATAGGACCTTGCCCCAGACCTCTATCGGAGCAATGCGTCAATGTTCTTGAGACCTCGATTTCGGAAATAAACGTACGCCGCGCAGATGCGCTTCGTCTTCTGTCCTACCTTCCAACCGTAAGACCTCAGTTGCCTGAGTCGATAGTTAAATAGCAGTGAAATGCTGCGCCTTATAGCGGCATCTTGACGCCCCAGTTCTGATCGAGCTGGCGGAAAAATGTCATGGTGCGATGTGGGGCGTCTACATGAGGGATCAAGAGGTACCTGTGCGCACATTGGTTTGGATGACGAATGGCAATCGGGATCAACTCGTGCGTTCAGTATCCTCCGTTGGTTCTTCTCGGTTTTCGCCAGGGATCCGAAAGGGAGAGGAGGTTTCACCCGTAAGCCCTCACTGAGCTGAGGGCATCAAGAAGACACCTGAATATCCTTGCGTGGCAACGCCTGATTCGCGTTCCCCCGCTGAAAAGGTTTCGTGGCTCGAGCCCCTTGAGGTACTCGACGCCCCGGCGTGTCTATCAACTAGTGAGGTATTTCATGAAATCAAATCATGCACCAATGATAGAACCACTTACAGGGAAGCTTACTGCATCCTGGCCCACTCTTATTGACCCGCGTACTCGCTGGCCAATTTCGTCCGGCCCGAGTTTGCCAGAAACGGGTGGATCTCAACGGGCGGGCGAAAACCTCGCGCGGCGCGAGATCATCAAGCTTGCCTGTGGCGACCTTGCTGATGGAACCCGGCTCCGACTGATCCGCGACCCAGGCGACCCAACCCGCACTCATATTTGCTGTCAAGAGTTCAGGGAAAGTCGAGTTGCTCGATAGATTTGAGTCGGGCCAAACACTCTTTGTTCCTCCGGGACTCGATGATCCCTTCATCCGATCCATGGTTCTCCCGCCGGGAGTCCAGCCGCATGACTCGATCATCAACATGGCGATCGAAATCGGCGAGTGGTTAAACGAACTGTTTCCTCTTGCCGAGGAACAGACGGTGTTGGCCCGGAGCTTTGTTATCAACACGTGGGGTGGTAGTTGGCGATATTTGCCCAAATTAATTCTCCTCGGGCCGTGGGAGCATACTGTGCCGCTATTGCGAGGCTTCGGCCTCCTTTGTCCTTACTCGATGCTCGTCGGTGACATCACTCCAGCCGGCCTTTTGGAAGTCTGCTCAAGATATAGGCCCACCCTTTTGGTTGCGGACAACGGGTTGAGTCGGGGCGCGACTCGGTTGCTGGGGGCCTATAGTGGCTTCGGTTCCTTGCAGAAAGACGGCATCTATCCCTCATCGTGTGCGCGCGTGATTGCGTGTCCGGATTTGTCTCGATGGCACGCGTCCCTGAGTGACGCACCGGTGATTGTGGTGTCGGAGTCCGCGCGGCCGCGGACTGAACTGTTGACCGACCCCGATTTCCTTGATTGGGCGGCCGAGCTCCAGATGAAATTGCTCGACTACGACCTAAACCTCAATGAGCCCCTCCGTCCCATTGAGGGTGACGCGCCGCCGCACGTGCGCCTCGACTCATGGGAGATCTTCCGATGGTGGGGATCTCCGTTCAGAGAGTTTAAAGGCTTTCAGTTGGAACTCCTGCGGGCGATTGGCTCGACTGCCAATCTCAAGGCGAGTGCGTTGCCCATCGTCCAATTCGCAATAATCATTGCGCTGTTCTTTTTCGCGCACAAAGAACGGCCGCAAGTCGCTGTGGGTGCGATACGAACTCTCACGGATAAAGTCCTGTCGCTTCTGGCCGAGGATCAGCGCATCAGCGAAAGAAAGCTCGGAGTGATTTTGACCAGGTTGGGATTTCCGCGGCGACAGCGCGGAGGAGAACACGGTGCTTATCAGCTCGAATTCAACGCCGATACGATCGCTCTGGTTCACAAACTCGTAAAAGACAACGGCTTGAGGATCATCGGTGCCTTTGAGGGCTTGGGGCCACATCCAACGTGTCGATTCTGTCGAGAATTCGATCTGTAAAACCACGGTAGGGATTCCGCAGGCGAGGCGGACTATGGAATCACCGTCATAAAAGCTCGGGTGATTCCCAAATTTGCTGGTGGGTCCAAACCGGCGCAGAGGAGGGATATGAAAAGCAAGTTGTCTGTACTGAACTTCCCGAACGTCCTGAACATTGTTTAACAGGTTCGTCAAAGTGCCTGATCGTCCCACAGCGGATTGCGGAGGCGGTAGAACGCAATCGTGCCCGGGCCAGACTGGAGGATCTATGAGTGACAATCATCACAAGCAACACCACCAGCGCTATGAGAAGGCGAGTGAAAAATCCCCGCCGCGGCTCTATCTTCCGGACGGGACATTCATCGATATCGGTGCCGATCCGGGAAGGTCCGGGCGCAAGGATAAACTGCCGATGCGCGAGATCGATTTTGAGCGACTACCCGACGGGCGCCTCGCAGAAATAGTTGAAGATCCCGATGACCCCAAGCGGACTTTGCTTGTGGTTGGGCGCGATGATTCCTACGAAATGGTTGAGTCCATCAGATGCGAAAAAGAGATTCTTGTTCCTATTTCAAGACAGGATGAGCTACTTCGGAGCGTGACCTTGCCGCGCGGCGTTGAAGCAATAAGAAAAAGGACTGAGCCTGGCTTCATCCCATCCGATGATCTTGTCAGCTTGATCTTCAGATTCATCCAAGAAAGCATTGCTACGGACGACTTAACCGTGACGATGCTGACCTTTTTTGCCGTAAGCACCTGGTTCGTAGATCGCTTAACAGTCGCGCCGTACCTTCTGGTAATAGGTCCTCCAATATCCGGCAAGACGACGCTGTTGAACGTGTTGGGTCTGTTTTGCCGGAGGCCCTTACTCGTCGGAGACACCAGTTCCGCCGCGCTCTACCGTACTCTCTCGCGAATCCATCCTACGCTGCTGCTCGATGAGAGTGCCACTCAAATCGGGCAAAGCAGTAGCGCGCAGCGTCATTTGCTCCGTGTTGGATCGACCCACCAAGGCGTGGCGCGGAATGGCGAGATATTTGACTGTTTTGGAGCGAAAGTCATCACGGCTCTTGAGCCTCCGAATGATTCTGCTCTCATCAGTCGCTGCATCCCCATAAACATGAAGATCGCAATTCCTCAAAGGAGAGACCTGGGAGGCGCAGAAGTGCAAGCACACGTCGACAAGATCCGGCAGAGTCTGCTCCGTTGGCGGCTTAACCGGTGGAGTTCCATCCGGCCGGTTACCGTTCCAGGGGCCGAATCGTTTTCCCCTCGGATTCAGGACTTGCTGAGCAGCTTAGCTGCGGCCGCGCCCCCGGCGACGGGCCCGATACTCCTGTTGGCTTACTTCAAGCGCATCCCTGAAGTTGTAATCGAAGACCGTCGAACGCTGTTGAAACGACTTCTGAATTCGATTTTGAGCGGGATGATTCATGCCAGAATTAACGTGACCGTTGATCCGACCCGTTCGGCTTACGCTCTGGTTAAAAACCTGACGAACAATGTCAACGAAGAATTGGGGCTGCGCGGTGAGCAGTTCCAACTTAGCCCGGAAGAGGTAGGACACCTGTTGACAGCGCTCGGCCTTACGAACCGAGACCGAACGAACTCAGGGATGCGGTTGTGGCTCGACTCGAGGAGCAAAATGCAAATCCATCTGAATCAGAAGCATCTCGGCCAAGAGAAGCTTTTAATGGACTGCGGTCCCCAAATCGAGAAATGCCCCTTGTGCGAGGAAATCCTCTCCTTGGTGTGATACCGCGTCCGCACGGAGGATACTCGATGGTGTCCGTTTTTCCTCGTAAGGATTCAACGGCAGAGAGAAGGGCCCATAGGCTGAGGACCGATGATTCCCAGGAGTGATCGCGTGAGGCGGACGCGATAGCCCAAAGATGTTGGTGAGGATGAAGGCGTCCGACCGGTTGAACTTGGCAGAGCAGAAACGCTTCCCGACAATAGTCCATTCCGGTGGGAGTGCAGGTTGTGTAGGTTGTGCTGGTTTTAGCAGGACGCCCTGCGCACGGTCTCCTCATGGCGCCTTGTGGACTTGAACATGGATGATCCGCTCCGGGATGCCACCGTGTACTGCAAGAATCGCGAGCGCCTGCTGAAAGGAGAGGTGGCGCAGAACACGGGGCGGCGCGGAGGCAGTGCCATTGACGGACGTACCACGCGAGCGGAACACGAGGTTGTAGTCCAACTCTTCCATCAGCAGCCACTCGCTGCGGAGGGTGTAGAGAACCTGCAGCAGCAGAGCTCGCAGCAGCTTCTCGGGTGGGATCGCGGGTGGCGCCCCGATTTATCGGGGTGTGTTCTGCATGGAAGGCCCCAGCCTTGGACACAGGCAAGAGTGCCTGGGCTACCTGAGGTTATGAATGCCGATGGGTATATAATGCCGTCGGCCTGGAAGTTCAAAAGAGGCATCCTCGCTATGGTTATAAGGGTGCGCCAGGCAGATGGCCCATAGGAACCAAGCGCCGGGATTCGTTCGAGGTGATTCTATGGCACGAACATTTACCCGCTGGCTGTATGGAGCGGCGTGTGCATCGTTGTTGCTGGGCGCCGCTAGCGCCGCCGCAGTCGCCCAAGACAACCAACTCGCCCGAACGCCGCCCATGGGCTGGAACGACTGTTTCAAATATGCATGCGCGGAAATAAACGACCGCATCATGCGAGCAAACACCGACGCCCTGGTGAACTCCGGGATGAAGGCTGCCGGTTACGAATACGTGAATCTTGATGGTTGCTGGCAAGGTAAGCGCGATGAAAAGGGATTCCTTCACCCGAATGAGCGTTTTCCTGATATGAAGGCCCTTGCCGACTACATTCACAGCAAGGGCCTCAAGTTCGGCATCTATTCTTCACCCGGCCCGAAGGACTGCGAAGATTACGAGGGCAGCTATGGGCACGAGGATCAGGACGCACGGACCTTCGCCGCGTGGGGGGCGGACTTCCTTAAGTACGATTGGTGTGGTGGGGATATGGTTTACAAACCCGAGGAGATGCCGGCGGCCTATAGGAAGATGTATGACGCCATCCAACGCACCGGGCGCCCCATGGTTTACAGCCTGTGCCAGTACGGCATGCGAGCCGTCTGGCGGTGGGGGCCGGAAGTAGGCGCCAATATGTGGCGCACCACCGATGACATTGCCATCCCAAACTACCTCGGAGGCAACTACGACCAGGTTTCGCTTGTCGGGTTCCAGCAGGATGGGCTGGAGAAATTTGCGGGACCGGGGCATTGGAACGATCCGGATATCCTTCAGATCGGAGTGGGCAAACTGGACAACGATGAAGGGCGCACCCAGATGACCCTATGGTGCATTCTCGCCGCCCCTCTACTCGCTGGAAATGACCTGACTAAAATGACGAAGGAAACGCTCGCGATTCTGACCAACCCCGAGGTGATTGCCGTCGATCAGGATCGCCTCGGTGTCCAAGGGCATCGAGTATGGCAAGAGGGTCCGCTGGAGGTCTGGATGAAGCCGCTTGCGGATGGCAGTACGGCCGTGGGGCTTTTTAACCGCAGTAGATCAGGACTACCCATTTCAGTCACGTTCGAAGCGGTTGGAGCCGGCCATTCCGCTCGCGTCCGCGACCTATGGGCTCGGAAAGACCTCGGCATTTTTGCGGGAAAGTACACGGCGAACGTGCCGAGACACGGCGCCGCGTTAATCAAGGTGAAGGGGGCAGCGCGGAATTAGGCGCAGGTTTCTTTATTCTGCGGTTCTTAGTACTACTACGTTAAGCGAGCCATGGGATCAGAAGGTGCGAGCAGGAATGAGCAAAGGTAGCGCGAACTTGCTTTTCAAAGTCCGCGGCCTTTCGGTGCAAATGCGCGAATTCAAATCGCGGGTGGCGCCCCGGTCCATCGGGGCGACCCCATGGGCAATCTTGATGCCGCGTTTGGGTTGCGTCCATGCCCCACGATGTGTGGGCCGCCCGCGGCATGGCTCAGAACACTATCGCTAACTCAAAGGTCTGCAACCGAGAAGTCAGAGCCGCACCTCGATCCCATACCTTTTCGGAACCGATCAGACGGAAGGTCGGGTCCTGGAAGAGCCTCTCGGCGTCATTGAGGTCTTCGTAACCCGCCAGCCGACTGTACACGGATTGGCGCAGCGAGTCGGCGAAGGGGAACTGAGTGTTCTTCCCAAGACGGGAGTCGGTCAGATGTTGTTCGCTCAATGCTCCGAACCCGAGGTGGTTGAACTCCGCAAGGAGCGCTTAGGGAGATGAACGAAGTCATGCTCATGACGGGGACCGTCGATCCGATAAGCCCCACGATTTCTGGAGCGCGGACATTGAGAGCGTTCAGTGACCTAGCTAAGAACTCCTGGAAGTCATGGCGTAACAGCTTAAGAATTAAATCGATACAGGAAAAAAGATTACCTAGCAGGGCCCTGAGGGCATGGTAGTCTCTGCGCCAGGGCCAGCCAAAGGAAATCCAGTTGATGGATTATGGGAAACCTGATGATGGGCTACAACAGTAGGCCTTAAACTAGAAGGCAGCGGGACAACGACTCCCTCGATAATCTCGTGACGCTGTGTGCCTATTGCCCCATGGCTGAGCATGGGCAGCTTTTCTATTCAGTTCCGGCGACCAGGGCGTGCAGCAAGCCTAAGCCGCGTGGGAGGTGAAGGCGCTGCGCACAGAGATTTCCGAATTTGGCGAACTGAGGATTTGATTTTTGAAAGGTACAGGCGGAAGGGGCCCGGCCCCAAAGCACTCCGCGATTACACTTGACGACTTGCCGGAGAATTGGAGGTCCCACCTCGAAGTGACTCGCAATCTGGGCACGGCGTGGCTCCAGAAGAAGGAATCTGATTTGCTCCAAATCCCCAGTGCGATCGTGCCGGAGACGGCGAATTTTCTGTTCAATCCCCCCCCTGACGCAACAAAATTCCGCATTGCAGGAGCATACTCTTATCCCTTTGATGCCCGTCTCAAGAAGCAGCAACCCGCCTAGGCTTCACGCCGCCTTCCTCCGCGGATCTTTCCAAATTTGGGGCAGCGCTGCGATGTTGCCGGTCGCGAACACGAGGTGAAAATTCGCATACCATCGCTGCCCGCTGCTTCGCGCTGCCACCAGCGATGGAGAATAATACTTTTTTGTGATATAGTAATACCGAGCTTGGGGGAAAAGGTGTATGAAAACCTCACGACTGACCATCAAGGGGCAGGTGACGCTGCCGCAGGAATTGCGTCGGCGATTTGGTCTTGGGCCGGGCAGCCGGGTGGCCTTTGAAGAGAAGGCCGACGGCATCAAGGTGCGCCCGGTGCGGGAGACTATCCTGAATTGGGCCGGAAGTTTACGTTCTCCGCAGGCGGGCCTTTCGGACGCGGAAATCCGGCGTCGAGTGAAGAAGGCGGTTGCCGCGAGGACGGCGCGGAAGCTGGCCCATGACTGAAGAAGTCTTGCTGGACACCAATGTAATTCTGCGCCACGCTCTTGGAGATGATCCCGCCCATGGGCGACAAGCGCGACGGCTTTTTGAGCAGGCGGGCGAGGGCACCCTGCGATTGCTCGTCCCCAGCCTGGTGATCGCCCAAGTCGTCTGGACATTGGAATCGTTCTACCGGGCCAGTCGGGAATACATCGCGGGCTTGTTGCAGGCCCTCCTCGATACTCCGGGCGTGACGGCGCTTGAGCCGCGGGTAGTTTCGCGGTGTATTGAGATTTACGCGCCCACAACATCGAAATTGTGGACGCCTATCTTGTCGCTCTGGCCGAGGAAACCAAAACCCCGGTGTTGGCCACATTCAACAAGAAGGACTTCCGCCGTTTCCCTCACCTTAAGCTGATTCCCTGAGCCGTAAGCCTTCAGCCGACAGATTCCTCAGCGGATCTTCCCAAATTTGGGGCAGCGCTGCGATGTTTCCGGTCGCGAACACAAAGTGAAAAGCCGCACCGGAAGGCAAGATACGCGCGCCTGGGTACTTGTATCTTCATCTTGGCATGGATTGGTGGTCGCGACATGCAGGTTACCAACCCAAATGGGGGGCTGGCAGAGAGTTCTGGAGTATGGGCCTGTGGAGCTCGCGCAGCCAATCCTCACGGCCGATGGGCTCAGCCGATCCGATCGAATGCCGCCAGAAAGCGCCACCGCGCGCGCTTCCGTGCTCTGGACATTCCCGGTGTTGTTGGTGCGAGTGGAATAGCCAGCCGGTGGCTTTATAGAAAAGGAATAAACTCGTGGACCAGCATTTTCCAGATAGGTTTTTTTCTTTGCGGTCATCGCCGGCGGAGCTTTTGGTCGAGCTTATTCAATAGGGCGAGTCCTCTTGCGGCAGACCCTCTGGCGGCGAGAGCTTGAAACCTTAGCTCGGCATCGTGTTGGGCTAGGGCGACAGTCGCCAACTCGTCCATCAGCTTATTCATGCTGATCCTCCGGCTATGAGCCAGCCGGCGTAGTCGTGCGTGTTTCACTTCGGGTAACCGGATGGTGAGGGTACTCATGCAAGCTCCTTAAGAAATTCGCGCGGTGACACTGTGCGCACGCCGGGAAATCGAAGTTGGGCGCGACGGACCTCTGCTTGAACGCCTGACCACGACTCTACTCCAAACTTATACTGAAGAGAAGATGTCGGAGAGCTCTCACGCATCGAGGGATGGGAAGGATTGGCGGGAAACCGAACCCCACGGAATCCCTTCGCAGAAGAGGGTTCTCGAACGGACGAGCAATCATCCTTCGGCCACCCCGTTGGACATGTACACGGTTCCTTCTGTGCAAAAGTTCAAGCGAGTGATGCGGGCCCATTCTTTGCCCAACGGAACTCCGGAGGCCACTTTTTCACCGACTGCGGACCTCGATCCGGAAGGGCCAGCGGAAGACCTGTGGGCTGACCCTCGGCCGGGCTGCCCATTCTCCAACCTGATTTCATTTTTTTCCGCCAATCTGCCCGAAACCCGCAGATTTTCCGTCGAGTTGCATTTTCCCTGGGTATATTATGGGGGAAGAGAGTTTTTGCAACCAAGCCCTCCCTAACCTAGTCGAATCCGCGGGAAGGCGGAATCGTGTGTCGGCCGGTCCGAACCCGAGCTTTGAGCCCGGAGGCGGAGCTTTGGAAATTTCCGCCCGCTCGCCTTGAGGTAACGTTATGAGAAAACCATGTGGCACTTGCCACGGAACCGGTAAGTGCCAGCTCTGTAAGGGCACGGGCCGCTTTGGCTATCCCGGCATCGGTCCGGTGGAGAATTATCCCAGTTCCTGCAATAGCTGCCAGGGCTCGGGCGATTGTCGGTCCTGTCGGGGCACGGGAGAACGGTAACGATATTCATGCCAGGCGGGAGGGCATCGGTGAGACTCGTTCGCAAAGACTTGCCTTCGAGCCATCACTATAGGGAATTTGCCCAGCGCCTTTCGGCAAGAGCCCCGTAACCCCCGGAGAGGATGTCTTCCGGGGAACGGGGGGCAAGAAAGGCGCCAACTGCCGCGGAGCGAGGGAGTCGCTCCTCGCGCTCCGTAGCCTCGCTGGAGAGAATGATGAGACCGCCGTGTAAGTGCAAGTTCTTCTGTCGCTGCGGGTGCGTTGACATCCCGCGCCAAAGAGTGGGGGGCTTGTGCTTTTGGTGTCACCATGTCTATGAGCGAAAGAAATATTCCGGAAAATCCGAGAGGGAGCACTTCATGCGCTGGTGCCCCGGCTGTCCTAAAGACATGAAGAAACCCTACTTCTGGGCCAGAATCAGTGGAGGGGTAAGAAGTGAAAACGAGCTCCGCGCCTCCTTGGAATCGCTTAGCAGGGAGGAAAAGAAGCAGAAGAGCGAAACCTCATCTTCAACGGCGATGGACTCCAATGCTCAAGGGACTTGAACAAGAGGTCGCCGACCGCTGGCCGAATTGGTTTGAACCCGCGGCCCCTCCGCGGTTATCACCGATGACTGGACTTCGTGTACGGCAACGGGTGGTTTACCACTCTGTAAGACAGATTGCGTGGGATTGATCGGCCGAACTGGGAAAGCACCTGTGCGAAGTACGGACGCAGGGCTACTGGCGGTTGGGCTACAAGAGCATTGAAGCCTATCTGGAGTAAAAGTTCCCGGACTCCCGGCGGAAGGCCTATTACCTGATGTTGACCCATGACCACATGCCGCGGATCCCGGCCCCTGAGATCGAAGACCTGGGCTGGTCGAAAGCCCTGGAGCTGGCAAAGGTGGCGCGGACTGAAGGAGGACAGTTTGACTGTGCAACCTGGTTGCACATGGCAAAGCAATCGATGAAGCAGGTGTGGAAGGAGGCCGCGCATCAGTATTTTATAGGAGAAGTCTTCGCGCACTACGAGATGGTTTATTTCAACCTATGTGGCCAATTGCCGGTGCTGGAAAGAGCCCTCTAAGTGGCCTCCCGGATGGTGGGGACGGAAAAGTCGCGATGGCATTGTCTGGAATTGATCTGTGCGGATTTTCTGGCGGGGAGGGGAGAGGAATCATCGCCGGAGAGATCCTGATGGTGATTCACCGTCTTGTGCATCTGCTGCCGAGGGATATCAGGCGATTTTTGCCGGCAACGCGGGGAGAGGAACTGGAGGCCGCGGGAAAATGCTGAAGAAGGTTAAGCGGATCAAGCTGGGGAAGCAGATTTACCGGCGACTGATGAAGCGGGGCTTGGAGTGGGATGAAGCGGCGTTGTCAGAAATGTGGGTCACTTGAAAACCTACAGGTCCATCACAAGATCAAGCACAGCTCAGCTGGGGAATAACTCGCTGGAAAATCTTATGACCCTCTGTGCCCATTGTGATATGGAAGAGCATGGGCAGCTTTTCTATTCAGTGCCAGCAGTCAGAGTGTGTAGCAAGCCCAAACCGCGAAAGAAGCGAAAGCCCCGCCCGCGATCATATCAAGATTTGCATTTTATCGATGGCCCCTGAGTTTCTTTGTCACCGCCTTGCTGATGAATTCGCGAGGCTGGAAACGGAACTCCCCAGGCCACAAGGAGGCACTGCGCGCGCTGCCGACCCTATCCGGCTCGGACTGTTCCTATGTTTTACCACATTTGTGGTAAACTTTAACCATATGCTTGACCTGCGTTCCAAGGCACGCCAACGGCTGTTGACATATTATTTCACGAACCCCGTGGCTCGCCACCATCTCCGGGACTTGGCGGATCGACTGCACATTGACCCCTCGAACCTCTCGCGGGAGCTTCGCCGTTTGGAACAGGATGGACTTTTTCGGTCGGAAGTGAGCGGTCGCCAGAAGTATTTTCGGCTCAACCGGCAGTATCCCTTATTCAGGGAGGTCCGTAGCATCGTTGCGAAGACTATCGGTGCCGTGCCTTTGATTGCGCAATCCGTCAAATCCATTGCGGGCCTGGAGGAAGCCTATCTTTACGGGTCGTTCGCGGCAGACCAACAGGATGCTGCGAGCGACATTGACCTGCTCGTGATCGGTACCCCTCGCGGCGAAGCTTTGGCCGAAGCCATGCAAAAGCTCGAGCGGCAACTCGGGCGGGAAGTGAATTATACGGTTTTATCGCGAGGTGAATACGAGTCGCGCCGCACTCGGAAGGATGCATTTCTTGAGAGTGTCTGGCACAACAGGCGCATTTCGCTCATAACTCCGCATGAAAAAGATCAAGCCACACACCGTTGACTGGGTGCAAATCGAGCGGTTCGTCGCGAGTGCCGACAGGAAGTTGACCTCGGCGCAAAAAATCCTCGCATTTGATGAGGAGGCGTGCCTTCAGCAAGCCTACGAAGCGATGCTCCGAGCCGCATTGGGGTTTATGTTTAGTCATGGCTTCCGGGCAAGGAGCCAACCCGGCCATCACATCGCCATCATAGAATTCCTTCGAGGGCGAATTGATGCCAAGCACGCTGGCTTGCTCACAGTCTTCGACCATCTACGCCGAAAGCGGAATATGGCTCTCTATGATGATATGGGGTTCGTTTCGCGTCACGAAGCAGAGGAAGCCCTTGAATCCGCCCGTAGCTTCATAAATGTCATCCGCGCCGACATCAC
>CAVTDA010000086.1:0-52355 GCA_963733285.1 uncultured Acidobacteriota bacterium | reverse complement strand
TGTTATGTGTTCGACTCGTCGTATTGCTCGATGCGGAGGGCGGTGAGGGTCCGCCGGACGAAGGGGGGGATGACGCCGAGGTCCTCGCCGATGACCCGCGTCGCGCCCGCTTCGGCCTGGATGGCCCTGAGGATCTGTGCGCCCCGCACATTCTGCGCCGACTCCTCGGCGGGGTCGAAGCTGCCTTTCGGCTTCCGGCGCGCCGGGGACCGTGGCGGCCGACCGTGGGCGGACGAACATGCGGAAGTAGCCGACGACCGCGTGGCGAGGACAATAGTAGAGGCTCGCAGCGTGGCGGGTGCGGGCGCGGATCCAGGCGAGGTCGGTCTCGTCCATCCGTGCCCAGTCGTCAGCGGGGAGCCCCCCGTCTTGCCCCTCCTTGGAGTAGGCGTCCGGGGACGGCGGCCGACGTCTCGCGCCGGAACTCCCGGGCGTGTGCCCAGACGTCGGCGCTCTCGGTCCCCACGATGAAGGGAAGGTCCCCCATCACCTCGACGCCGAGGTCGTTCACCGCGCGCCATTGGCCCGCTGCCACTGGTCGTCGCGCCATGACGGAGAAGTTGAAATTCGAAGGCGACACCTTGCTGGCCGGCGAGGGCATTTACCCTCTTGCCCGGCCGCCGCGGGTGGTGGCGTTCGGTAAGGCGGCGGCTCGCATGGCGGCAGTGCTGCACGAAATTCTGGGCGGAAAAATTGAAGCCGGAGTGGTCGTGGCGCCGGCGGAAACCCACGAGAAGCTCCCGCAATTGCAATACTTCGTGGGCGGCCACCCCTATCCCACGAGCGGCAGCATGGAAGGGGCGCGTGCCGCGCTCGAGGTGGTCTCGCACTTGACCCGCGAGGACACGGTTATTTTCCTGGTGTCCGGCGGCGGTTCCGCCATCCTCGCGCAGCCCATGGACGCGACATCACCTTGATGATTTGATCGAATTCAATCGCGCCGTGGTCACCTCCAGCTTTCCGATTGAGCAGATCAACGTTCTCCGCAAGCACCTCTCGGCGGTTAAAGGTGGACGGCTCGCCGAGAGCGCTTATCCCGCCCGCCAATTGACGATTTTTATTTCCGATGTGCCCGATGAGTTTCCCTCCATGGTGGCCTCGGGGCCGACGATGCCGGATGAATCAACCACCGAGCAGGCTTACGAGATCGCCGCGCAGAACAAGCTGATCGAGCACTTCCCCGCCAGCATTCGCGCCTTCTTCGAGCGCCGGGAATTGCCCGAGACTCCCAAACCCGGCGACCCGCGATTTGCCAATTCGCACTATTTTTCCCTGCTTTCGAATCGCGATGCCGTCGAGGCCGCCTTGCGATCGGCGCAGCGCCTGGGGTTCGTTGCCGAGATTGACCGCGGCGCTTGGGACGCGGATTTCCGCCAGGTGGTCCACTCCAATGTCTCGGCGCTCGACACCTTATCGCAGGCGCACGAAGGCAAGCCCGTATGTCTCGTGGTGGGCGGCGAGGTCACTTGTCCAGTGACCGGACCCGGCATGGGCGGGCGCAATCAGGCCTTCGCTTTGTATGCGGCGCAAAAGATTGCCGGATACAATCGCGTGGCGCTCAGTGCGGGCACCGATGGACGCGATGGGAACAGTCCTACGAGCGGCGCGGTGGCCGATGGACAGACGGTTTCGCGCGCGCGCGGCCGTGGGCTCGACCCCGAGGGCTATCTGGCGGGAAGCGACTCCTACTCGTTCTTCCGCACCCTGGGCGACACGTTGGACACGGGCTTTACCGACAACAACGTCCGCGACGTGCGCATCTGGCTGGACTTTGGAGCGTAGAATTTTGTACCGTGGAGCGGTCCATGCTGGCGTGTGGGTCGGAGCCGCGGCTTCAAATGGCTGCCGCAATAAAGTTTCGGCGACAGCACTATGAGAGTCTCGACCTGGCTCTTTCCTGTGGGGGCAATACTTACGATAAGCGGCGTTCTCTTCTCTGCCGCGTTAGGAATACACCGTTTTGATTCTACTCAAGACTGGCTGTTCGCGATGCTTAGTGCAACGTTTCTGCCCGTGCTGCTTATCGGTACTCCGCTCACAATAGTTGGAGCTGTCTTCGATATGCGCCGGTTGCCCGCCGAGCAAACGCGAGAGCGAGGATGGATCTGTTTGGCGGTTGGAGTCCTTTCGTTCCTGTTCCTTTGGCTAACCGGAAATTTCCACGGATGGACATTTATGTGGCTTTTCCCTGGAATTGCGGGCTCGATTGCGGGAGCCATTTACCTAGAGATCTTAACTCAAGACTGATCGCTGATCGCATTGTGAGGAGGAATTTCATGCCGCACAAAATTGGATTCATTGGTCTCGGAATCATGGGCCAACCCATGGCGATGAACTTGATCAAGGCCGGGCATAAACTTGCAGTCTACAATCGGACGCCGGGAAAAGCCGCAGGATTTGAAGCGGCTGGAGCGCGGTTGGCCACGACTCCCGCCGACGCTGTCCGTGACGCCGACTTCGTCATGATCATTGTCAGCGACTCGGCGGCGGTGGAAAGTGTGGTGACCGGGCCGGACGGAATTTTGCAGACACTCAAGTCGGGCGCCATCGTCATCGATTCCAGCACCATCAGCCCGGTGGTGAGCCGCAAGATGGCGTGCCTCGCGGCGGGAAAAGGCGCGAACTGGCTCGATGCCCCCGTGACGGGCTCGAAACACGGCGCGGAAAAGGGCGAGCTGACGTATATGATCGGTGGTGACCGTGCAGCCTTTGACAGCGCCATGCCGATACTTCAGTTGCTGGGCAAGAAGCACATCTACTGCGGGCAACACGGGCTTGGACTCTCGGCGAAACTCGCGCAGAACACGATTCAGGCGACGATGGTGGAAGTTTTCTGCGAAGGCTTCGTGCTGGCCACCAAAGCCGGTGTCAAGCCCGAGGTCATGCTCGAAATCATTCAGTCCAGCATGGCGCGCTCCGGCATTACCGATTTCAAGGCCCCCTTCATTTTCAAGGGCGACTTCACTCCCTACTTCCCCCTGAAGCTGATGCACAAGGATCTCGAGCTTGCCGCCGAGGCGGGTTATGCGCAGGGTGTTCCGATGCCGGTGCTGGGCGCGGTCAAGGAGGTCTACATGGCGGCGAAGGCGCAGGGTAAAGGCGAGCTTGACTATGCCGCAATTGTGACCGTGCTGGAAGAATTCGCCGGCGTCAAGGTGCGGACCTAGCGGGCAGTGTTGACCGTAGCTTTCGATCGCTCAGGCAGGTGCGGCGGGTTGGTATCTTCGGTTAGGCGAGGGCACGTCAAAGTGAATGGGACGTGTGCTCTACAGTTGCGGTCGATTCGGGCGCAGATAGTCCATCCGCCGGGTTTTAGCTTGTGCCGCTTATTTATTTAAGAAAGCTCAATAAATTACCTGCCTCACATAAGTCCCTGCTTTGAAGCCGACCGCTGTTTATGAAACACGCCTTAGACATATTCGACAAACGCCATCGCTAGGATGTCAAAGGGAGCAATCTGGAATCGGACATAAGGCCCGGATTTTGCAAAGGGTATTTCTTTTTGCTCCGGTAATTGGAGGACTCGCTTGGCTCTCCTGCCTTCCGGCAAGAGGACCCGGACGGTGGCGCCCACGGGGATCGTGGGGAGCTGTTCCTGCATATTGAGCAGGCTCACCAGCATTCGGCTCTTGTCTTTCTGGTCAAAGAGCGTCATCTCGACTGCAGGATGAGTATCGGCTTCGAACTTATAGGGACCCGGCAGGACTTTCCGAAGCAAATGTCGGATTAGATCGCCAGCCACCGGCGCGGTTTGAGATTCAATCGGAGCCGCCACCCAAATCACTTTTCCCTTCCCGAATGAATTCACGACAATGCCCGGATCCCGGCCCGGAGAGGTGGCGGGAGGATTGCTCCAAATTTGAGCGAAATCCATTCCGATCGTGGTGCCCGCCTCGGGAGGCACAAGGGGCAGCGTGACCGTAGCAAAGACCTCCGTTCCCGGCAGGCTCTCAGCCTTTACCATCGAGCCCGGGAAGGTTACGTTCTCTTGTGGCCAAATCAGTTTAGCGATTGCCGGGTCGCGGGGAGAGAGGTAGCTCATCGACGAGTCCAGGCGATCCCTGTAGCGCACACCCAGCACGTCCTCGAGAAGGAATCGTGGGGAATCTTGATCGACGATCATCAGGGATGAAGGCCCGCTGGCATAGAGAACCCCTCCGTTGCGGACGAACTCGCGAAGCTGGTCAGCCTGCTGCGGGGTCATCTCGAGCACGCTCGGCACCGCCACGGCGCGAAAAGTTTTTAGTTGGTCGAGATTGGCATTGGTAACAACGCCAAACGGAATGTGCGCCTCCCGCAGGATTCGCGCCATGCCCACGACCGCGTCCATATGGGGCAGCTTCATCTTATCGATGCGGGCGCCTTCAAGCCGCGATGCGGAGGACCCATAAACGCAAACACGTGAGCAACATTTGCGGCAGCTCCGGTCACGTCCGGGTCATACATGGAAGCCTTGTCGTAGTAGATCGCGATGTCGGCCTGTAATTCCCCCCCAAGAACGGCTCGTACGGATCGTGCCGTGCATTGATCTGCGACATGTACTCGTACGCATGGGTATCCAGCGTCCCCTGGGGCTTGATCGCATCGATCAGGAGACAGGCCCCTGAGTGCACCGAAGGCACCAGGGATTCCAGAAGGAGCTGCTGGAAGGGTTTGGTAGTTTCAAAATCACCCAGACCGAAGGTGCGAGTGGTCATAAATTCGAAAGGACGGGTACGCGTAAGTCCGTAGTAAGTTTTGCAGACCAGGGAAAACTGGGTGGCGCCGCCGTAAAAATCGCCACTGCAGGACTCGGACGCGGCATTTTGTTCCAAGGAAACTCCAAATTGCCAGGGTAGAAAGACGGTGCTGAATTGGTGATAGACGGGAATGGGACGCGTCTGCTTGATGGTCTGGGTGACCTGCATCGCAAACTCCCGCATCCATTCTTCCCGGGCCTTCTGAAAGGCTCTCCATGATCGGTCCTTCCAGTCCACAATCCTCGGCAGCTCGCTGTTATGCTCTTTCCAGAACCGTTCCGTGCAGTGCGGGCAGTAGCAGACAGCGGGCCAGAAGGTCATGTCGAGAAAAATGCCTTCGAACGGATAGTTGCCGACGAGCTCTCGCAGGGAAGCAAACGCATGGTCACGATACGGAGAATTAATGCACACCGTGCCATTGCGACTGAAAAGCTGCTGATCATATCCCTGCTCCGGCAAAATTCTCCAATCAGGATGTGTCTGATAAGCCCAATCGTCAAATATCAGGCTGTAATAGGCGACGCGGTGCAACCCGCGCTGGCGGCATTGTTCCATGACTTCCCCGAAGTAATCCCGACCCTTCATGCCACGGTGCATCTGCCCGATCTCGGTGCGCCAGAGACACAAGCCTACATGCGACTTGGCATACTGCATTAAGGATTGAAATCCCGCCCCCGCAATGGAAGTCACATAATCGACGGCATTGAAATCCGTAAGCAAATCATCCCAATCGGGCACATGGGTATCTACGAGCAGCCTTCTGAAGGTCTGCGAAGGCCATTCCACCTTTCTCGCCGGGATCTGAGCTGTTGTGTCCCGTATTGCTGAGAGCCCGGATGCATCTCCGTTGCTGGCGGATTGCCCGGCATGGAGATTTGGACTCACGGCCAAAGCGCCAACAGCCCCCAAACTGGCCAAGTTGTTGAATGTTCTTCGGTCCATTTTTCCCTCCGGAGGATGTTCCTGCTGGAAGAGCGAAGCGTCTCCTTCGCTGCGTCGGCTTTGCCTTAGGGCGTGACCGAAAGGAGACTACAAAACCCCTACGGGACGACAGAAATGAATATTTGACTCTGACGCCTGATTCGACAGCAGAGTATAGCTCATCGTGGCGCCGACGCAGCAAAGGAGCTTAAGGGATGGTCAAGAAAGCACGAGGCATTCGGCGACAGTCACATTCAGGGGGTGTGCCCAAACTTTCAGCGTGGTAGCCCAAGAATCGAACTGGGGAGTGAGCCGCGCCGAGTGCACCGGGCGGTCAAACCTATGATTTCGCGGGTGAGGAAACCGGCGCTACAAATTTCGGGCGCGGGTTGCGGCCAAATCCTTTAGCGTTGCAGGCTGGCCACTTCGCGGTTGGAGAAATCGAGCCGTGCGGCGAGGGTGCGGATAACGAGTTTGTGGAAGGCGTAGGCGAGGTCGGGGTCATCCTTCTCCATGCGGGCCAGCGCGTCGCGAGTCATCCGGTAGGCAACGGTCGGATGGTCCGCCCGCACCGAAGCCCCGCGCGGCAAGGTTCGGTAAAGTCCCATTTCCCCGACAATCGTGTGCCCTACCATGCTGCGCAAGCGCAACTCCATTCCTTCCGGCGTCCGAAACAGAACCGTGACTCTTCCCGCAAACAGCAAGTAGAGGCTGTCGCCCTCCTCGCCCTGGCGGATTAGCAGGTCGCCGGTTTGGCATTTCACCAGTTCGAGATAGTTGGCCAGCCGCGTAAACATCTGATCGCTGCCAATTTCCGACGCCAGCCAATTATCCGCTGAAAGCACCGTTCCTTCGGACGCCTTCATCTCATCCAGCAACTTATCTTCGCACCACTCGAGCGCGCCGTCGGTATTGGTAAAGACGCGGCAGGTATGGTTATCGCCGTCGCCGATGAGTCCCCCGACTTGCAGCGCGTGGGCAACGTGTTTCGGCATCTCCGACAAGACCAGGGTAAAGCCCTCGCGATCGGCGATCTGGCGCAGCTTGATGAAGCTCATGACGGCGGAGGAGTCGATTCCCAAAACGTGGCGGAAGTCCAGAATCAGGCTGCGGCAGGAGCCGTTTTGGGCTTTGATCATTTCTTCAAGCTGCAGCAGCAGGCGGTGGGCGCTCCCGAAGAAAACAAAGCTGTGCAGCCACATGATTTGAATGCACTGGCCGTGCAGCACAAGCTGCTCCTGTTGATAGGCGGGGCGATCGACGCGGCCGCTGTAAACGGATCGATTCAAGCCCAGGCGGACGAGGCGCAGGCGGCTGGTGTTAAAGGCAAATGTGATGCACGCCGCGATAACCCCCAGGGCGACTCCGGCCACGAAGTCCCAGGCGACAATCACCAGAAAGATGACGGCCATCTGGACATAATCGGGCCGCTGCATCGTGTCCCAGCCTTTGACCAGCCAGTCATAAAGCAGGTCCGCGCCCAGTTGGAGCAGCAACCCGCCGAGGATGGGAACCGGGATGAATCCCAACGCCTGGGTTCCGAAAGCGAGGGTGAGGAGACATACGATTCCGGCGAGGATTCCGCTTGAGCGGTGCCGTCCCCCGGCGCGATAGTTGAGCACCGTGCGGCTCATGGAGAGCGTGCCGGTCATGCCGCCGCAGGCGCCCACCAGAAGGTTGGCGATGCCGTTGAGGCGGAGTTCGTGGTCGAGATCGACATCGATTTTGGCCTCCACCTCAATGGCCATGAGGCCGAGCAGCAGCGTCATCGCCGTAACCGCAAACAACGCGATGTATCCGCCACCGGCCCAGAGCAGCGCCGTCCAATCGACGTTGGGCATGGACTTCAGCAGCCATGAACCAGGGAGCATGGCATGGGAGTGAGATTCAATAGCCATCCCGAAGTGCGCGATGCGGCGAGCGAATTCCCGGAAAAATGCAAAAACAGATGGATGAAGACCGTTCCGCCAAAGAGGAATCCGGGCAGCGCCAGGGGATGTTTGACCCGCTTGATCGCGTGCAACCCAGCGGCGAAGGCGATCGCGGTGAAGAGTTGAACGAGGTGCTCACCTCGCACTATCGCACGCAGGAATTCGCTGAATCCTCCAACGCCTGTGACCAGACGGACTCCGCCGATGGCCAGCAAGCCTCCAGATGCAGCCATGAATCCCGCGATGACGGGATAAGGGACAAAGCGAATCCAACGGCCGGCCTGGAATAGTCCAAACAGGTAGAGCAACAGTCCGGTGAGAAGCGTGCCGCCGATCAGCACAAACATCACCGTGGCGGAAGCGTCGGCGCCATGACCGCGGCGAATAACGTCAGTGGCAATCAGCGCGGCGAGGGTGGCGAGAACCGCGACAATCTTCGAGTCCGGTCCGGCGATGGCGAAAGGCATGCTGCTGCCGATGGCGAACACGATCGCCATCACGCCGGCGCTCACCAAGCCGTAGCCGATTCCCAAGGGAAGGGTTGGAGCCAGCGGGCCGGAGAAAATCATGGCCGCATAGCTCAGGGTGGCTGTGATGATGACGATGGGCGTCACCAGCCCCGATATGAAGTCTCTGGAGGTCAAGGTTTTGCTGCTTATTGTAGGTCCGTTAACGAGAGTCTCATGTTAGCACTGACGCAGGTGCGCCTCGCCGGAAACAAGGCGGTGTGAAATTAATGTCTGTGTAACATGAGGACAGCAATTTCGAAACAAACAGCCAAAGGAATCCACTCTGGTCGCAGATTCCGATTGACTGGGGTGCGCATAACCGATGAAGAAATTGTCGCCTTCACTGCGGATTTGAGGTGGAAATGGGACGAGGTTATTTTTCAATCTTGAGAATTGACAAATTAGTTAAACGGGCTGAAAATCAGGCAGATTTTGAGGGGAGTGCCGGGAATCAGTTTTCTCGGACGCTGCTCGTCCATATCCATCACCGCGAATTTGATGGGGAGAAATGATGGGAACTGCAAAGTCAAGCCGCGCGGACAAGGTGGCCATGGGGTTCGCCATTCTCGTAACCCTTCTGGTTATTTCGTCGTTTCTCATCCGCAGCGTGGCTCCCCGGCTTGCCAACGCATGCTATCGCATGGGCGAATCTTCCCTTCGGAATTCCGATTACATCGGGGCAATTGGGTGTTTCAATGCGGCGATCTTTCTAAAACATGACTTCACCGAGGCCTACTCGAGCCGCGGTCTTGCCCGGATGGATCTGCGTCTTTTACTCGAGCAGAATAGGCGCCCATCCCTGAGTAACGATTATGATTTGGCGATAGAGGATTTTGACGCGGCCATTCGGCTGAATCCGGCGTCTCCCGAGCCCTATGTGCATCGGGGGTATGCCTATTGGATGAAGGGCGATGGTGACCGAGCCATCCAGAATTACGATCAGGCAATTCACGCCAACCCTGACTATTACGGTGCGTATTCCGCGCGCGGGCACCTGCACGGGGCGAGGAAGGAATTCGAGCTGGCTGTGCAGGATTACACCGAATGCATTCGCCTCGCCCCCGAATCGGCAGCGGGTTTTAACGATCGCGCCTCCACCTACTCGCAGATGGGTAAATCGAATCTCGCGATCGCCGACGAGGATCAGGCGATCAGGGTTGCTCCCAATGATGCGACCGGCTGGAATAATCGCTGCTGGGATCGTGCAATCGTCGGAAAACTTAGTGAAGCGCGAGAAGACTGTGAACACGCGCTGGTTTGGACCCAAATTATGTGGCCGCTCTCGATAGTCTTGGGTTTGTCTATCTCAAGATGAAGAACCCTCAACAGGCGATCGCAAATTACAATGCTGCCCTCGTGCAAGAGCCCAAAACGCCCACCTCGCTTTACGGCCGGGGACTCGCCGAATCCCAAAAAGCGATCCCAACGCCGCCGCTGACTTGGCTGCGGCTAAGGCCATCCAGCCGGACATTGCCGATGATTTTGCCAAGTGGGGTGTGCCCTCAACCTCCAAATCCATAAACCATAAGCAGTGAATGCTTTGGGCCGAAGCTTGGCCCGCCCTCCCAAAGGGGTTCCGTTGTTCCCCAAGGTCCACTTCCATCCAACCGCGTGGCTTCAGCCCAAGTCGGATATACGACCGTTTAACACCCCTTTATTGCAGCTCCCTTACTTGTGGCTTGACACGAAAGGTTGAAAGGGGTCATCCTATATCCGACTAGTTTTGTCGGATATTGACCATGCTAAAGCTTTCCAAAAAGGCGGACTACGGATTGATTGCGGTCCAGCATTTGGCTCAACAGCCCCCCTCGACGGCATGCAGCGCCAAAGAGATTGCCCGGACCTATGGAATTCCGACCGAATTGCTCGCCAAAATCCTGCAAAAACTGGCGAAGAACGGGTTGCTGGTTTCACAGCACGGGACCAACGGCGGGTACGTGCTGGCCCGGCACCCTCGGGAGATCTCGGCATTTGAGGTTATCCGGGCGATCGAGGGGCCGCTCTTTATTACCAGTTGCGTTACCGACAAACGTGAATGCGGCCAGATGACGCGCTGCACCGTCCGCGAGCCCCTGCAAAAGGTGAACGAGACCCTAGTCAAGGCTCTGAGCGCGGTCACGATGTCCAGCCTCGCCAAAGATAACGGCACATTGGTTCAAATTGAGGGAGGGTTGTAATGAAATTCCCCCTCTATTTCGATTACCACGCCACGACGCCAGTTGACCGGCGCGTCCTGGAAATGATGCTGCCCTACTTCAGCGAGATTTTCGGCAACCCCGCGAGCCGCAATCACAAGTTTGGCTGGACGGCGGCCACGGCGGTGGAGAATGCGCGCAAGCAGGTGGCAAAGCTCATCAATGCCAGCGTGAAGGAGATTGTTTTTACCGGGAGCGCGAGCGAATCGAACAACCTGGCCATAAAGGGTCTGGCCCAGAGACGTCCGGAACGAAAGCACCTCGTCATCACGGCCATCGAGCATAAGTCCGTGCTCAATTCCGCCAAGCGCCTGGCCGAAACAGGCTACGAAGTTACCTTCGCCCGTTTGGACTCCGACGGTCTGGTGGACCTTGGGGCCCTGCGGCAAGCGATTACGGATAAGACTCTTATTGTCAGCATCATGGCGGCGAACAACGAAATTGGCGTGCTCCAGCCGCTGGCGGAAATCGGGCGAATCTGCCGTGAGCGCGGCGTGATCTTTCACACTGATGCGGCCCAAGCTGTGGGCAAGATTCCGCTGGACGTTGAGGCCATGCAGATCGACCTGCTCTCCATCGCCGGGCACAAGATGTACGCCCCCAAGGGCATCGGCGCTCTCTATGTGCGACAGCGCGGGGCCAAGGTGGAGCTAACCGCTCAGATCGACGGCGGCGGCCATGAAGGCGGATTGCGCTCCGGGACCTTGAACGTTCCGGGAATTGTTGGCCTCGGGAAAGCTTGTGAAATCTGCCGCCAGGAGATGACCGAGGAATCCCGTCGTCTTGCGGCACTGCGCGACA
This sequence comes from uncultured Acidobacteriota bacterium, assembly GCA_963733285.1. Classification (GTDB taxonomy): domain Bacteria; phylum Acidobacteriota; class Terriglobia; order UBA7540; family UBA7540; genus Bog-366. The sequence goes on along the minus strand of CAVTDA010000086.1, from coordinate 41,259 downwards.
AGTTGAAGGACGGATTGCTCGCCGGGCTCGACGGCCTTCACATTAATGGAAGCCTCGAGCACCGGCTGCCCAACAACCTGAGCGTCAGCTTTCCCGGCCTCGATCTCGCCACGCTAATGGCGGCGCTGAATGACATCGCGCTATCGTCCGGGTCGGCCTGCACATCAGGAACGCCTGAACCTTCTTACGTGTTGCAGGCGCTGGGCGTATCTGAAGAAGTGGCCAATACCCCGCTGCGCTTTGGCCTCGGGCGGTATACAACGGAAGAGGAAGTGGACTACTGCCTCAGCCGCGTCGTCGATACGGTCAAAAAATTGCGTGCAATGGGCTCGACTGCGGCGGCATAAAGATTGGCATTTCACTGTTTGTGTTTGGGGATTCATCAGGAGGAACTCTCATGGCAACACCGCAAACTGACGTCGAATTTCTGGCGACGCAGGAATACAAATACGGTTTCGTAACCGACATCGAGCAGGAAACCGTGCCGCCGGGTTTGAACGAGGACGTCATCCGTCTGATTTCCGCGAAAAAGGGCGAGCCTGAGTGGTTGCTTGCGTGGCGCCTGAAGGCCTATCGCGCCTGGCTGAAAATGCATGAGCCGACGTGGGCCAACGTCAAATTCCCTCCCATTGATTATCAGGCCATCCGCTATTACTCCGCCCCGAAGAAACAGGGCGACGGACCGAAGAGCCTTGACGATATCGATCCCGAGCTGCTGAAGACCTACGAGAAGCTGGGCATTCCTCTCAAGGAGCGCGAGCTGCTGGCCGGCGTGGCCGTGGACGCGGTGTTTGACAGCGTCTCCGTGGGCACCACCTTTAAAGCCAAGCTGGCGGAACTCGGCATCATCTTCTGTTCCTTCTCGGAAGCGGTGCGCGAGCATCCCGATCTTGTACGCAAGTACCTCGGCTCCGTGGTTCCCTACACCGACAATTTCTACGCGACGCTCAATTCCGCTGTGTTTAGCGATGGCTCGTTTGCCTATGTCCCCAAGGGCGTGCGCTGCCCGATGGAGCTTTCCACCTACTTCCGCATCAACGCCAAGGACACCGGCCAATTTGAACGCACGCTGATCGTGGCCGATGAAGGCGCGTCGGTGAGCTATCTCGAGGGCTGCACCGCACCGAAGCGCGATGAAAATCAGTTGCACGCCGCCGTGGTTGAACTCGTGGCGCTCGACAATGCGACCGTAAAATATTCGACGGTACAGAACTGGTACCCGGGCGACAAGGAAGGCAAGGGCGGAATCTACAACTTCGTGACCAAGCGCGGTAAGTGTGCGGGCGTGAACTCCAAGATTTCGTGGACGCAGGTTGAAACCGGCTCCGCCATCACCTGGAAGTATCCGAGTTGCATCCTGCAGGGCGACAATTCCGTGGGTGAATTCTACTCGGTGGCCGTGGTCAACAATCACCAGCAGGCGGATACCGGCACGAAGATGATCCACATCGGCAAGAACACGAAGAGCACCATCGTCTCGAAGGGCATCAGCGCGGGGCGCGGCCAGAACAGCTATCGCGGCGCGGTAAAAATCATGAAGGGCGCAACCAACGCCCGCAACTATTCGCAATGCGACTCCCTGTTAATCGGCGACAAGTGCGGCGCGCACACATTCCCGTACCTCGAAGTCAAGAACGCGTCGGCCATGGTGGAGCACGAAGCCTCGACCTCCAAAATCGGCGAGGATCAAATTTTCTACTGCCGCCAGCGCGGTATGGCGCTCGAAGACGCAGTCGGCCTGATTGTGAATGGCTTCTGCAAGCAGGTTTTCCGCGAACTGCCGATGGAGTTTGCTGTCGAAGCGCAGAAGTTGCTGGGCGTAAGCCTTGAGGGAAGCGTTGGATAGTTTGGAATTAAGAATTAGAAATTAAGAATTAAGAATTGGAAGCTGGGAATTAGACATTGGTTTCGTCAGCCCGTGTAGCGGGCGAAAGATCGTAGCCCACGGCGTAAGCCGTGGGAACTGGCGCAGCAGGTGAAACGAGAGCCCCGTAGGGGCGAAAGTAATGGTCCAGAGTTCGTAATTTTACTTCGGTCCATCAACCTGCACCGACAGCAGTGAGTGACCGAGGATGACCATGGCTACAAAAACACTCTTAACGTTGGAAGATTTTCTCCAGTTGCCTGAGCCGCCCGATTGTTCCTATGAGCTTGTGGAAGGGGAATTAATCACCGTAGCGCCCCGAATGTTTCTGCAGAACGAGGTGCGTGACAACGTGCTGATCCTGCTCAAACCATTTGTGGAAGCGCAACGACTCGGGACGGTGGTCTCCCTACAATCCTTTCACTTATTTGGCGACACCGTGCGGATAGTGGGTGTGGCATTTGTGGGGCGCGGCAGGACGCTACCCTCGAACGAACTGCCGGTGGGTGCGCCGGACCTGGCGGTTGAAGTCATCTCGCCGAGCAACACTCCGCGCGAGATCGATCAGAGAGTCAGCGATTTCTTTGCCGCGGGCTGCAAGCGGGTGTGGCTGGTCTATCCCGAGCATCGGGAAATTTATATCCACGGCTTGTCCGGCGTCGTTCGCCGCCGTGGTGACGACACCCTGGAAGACTCCGAACTGCTTCCGGGCTTTGCTGTCAAAGTCTCGAGTCTTTTCGGACAAGCTGAAGGCCAAGGCTGATTTGGCGAATTTCGATTTTCAAGAATTGACACGACAACGGAGCAATGAATGTTAACGATCAGAAATTTAAAGGCGGAAGTTGCGGGCAAGGAAATTCTGCACGGAATCGACCTCCAGGTGAACGCGGGTGAAGTCCACGCGATCATGGGGCCGAACGGCTCCGGCAAGTCCACGCTGGCCCAGGTTCTCTCCGGCCGCGAGATGTATACCGTGACGGGCGGAGAAGTGACGTTTGAAGGCAAAGACCTGTTGGAAATGTCGCCGGAAGTTCGCGCGCGCGAAGGCATTTTTCTCGCGTTCCAGTATCCAGTGGAAATCCCCGGCGTCTCCAATACGTATTTTCTGCGCGCGGCGTTGAACGCTGTCCGTAAGCATCGCGGCATCGAGGAACTCGACGCCATGGACTTCCTCACCATGGTGCGCGGCAAGATGAAGTTGCTGGAAATGGACGAAAGCCTGATGTCGCGCTCGGTCAACGAAGGTTTTTCCGGCGGGGAAAAGAAGCGCAATGAGATTTTCCAGATGGCCGTGCTCGAACCGAAGCTGGCGATTCTGGACGAGACGGATTCCGGTCTCGACATCGATGCCCTGCGCATTGTGGCGAACGGCGTCAATGCGCTGCGCTCTCCCGAGCGTGCAACGATCGTCGTGACCCACTATCAACGCCTGCTGGACTACATCGTGCCCGACTTCGTCCACGTGCTTTCGAGCGGACGCATCGTCAAGTCCGGCGGCAAGGAGCTGGCCCTGGAGCTGGAAGACAAGGGCTATGGGTGGCTGGACGAGATTCCGCCTGCCGGTGGCAACTCGCAGGCTTCTGCGTCGGCCAATAGCGCTCGATAACATTTGAACTGGAAATTGTCCGCCAAGAAGGATTGAAAAAGGGATTTTGATGACGACCGTTAAAGAACAAGAAGGAACCTACCTCGCAAGCTTTGGCCGCTTGGAAAGCGCGCTCAATGCGGGCGCACCCGCGTGGCTGCCGAAACTTCGCCACGATGCCATTGAGAGTTTTGCCGAACTCGGTTTTCCCACCACCCACGACGAGGAATGGATCTACACCAACGTCTCCGGTATCGCCACGACGCCGTTTGAGCCGGCCCAAATCAAATTGACGCCGGAACTGCGAAAGCAGATCGAGCTTCTACCCCTGGCGGATTTGGGTTGCGATCGCCTGACCTTTGTAAACGGTCGATATGTTCCCGAGCTATCCAAGATCGGAAAGCTGCCCAAGGGAGTCAAGGTGAGCAGCCTTGCCGCGGCGCTCAAGACCGATGGCGCGCTCGTCGAGCGGCACTTGGGTCAGTACGCGGTCGCCAAGGATCACGCGTTTATCGCACTGAACACCGCATTTTTCGAAGATGGCGCATTCATTGAAATTCCCAAGGGCGCGGTCATCGAGAGGCCACTGCACCTTCTGCAGATTTCTGCGGATGGCGGCCGGCCCACGGTTTCGCACCCGCGAAATCTGATCCTGGTGGGCGAAACGGCGCAAGCGAGTTTTATTGAAACCTTCGTCAGCCTCGGCGAGGGCGTGACCTTCACGAACACGGTCACGGAAATCGTCGCGGATGAAGGCGCGCTGGTGGATTACACCAAGGTGCAGCAGGAAAACGATGCCGCCTACCACTACGCGCGTGTGCAGGCTCAACTGGCGCGTTCCGCCAGCGTCGCAACCCATTCGATTCAATTGGGCGGACTGCTGACGCGCGAGGAAGTTCGGACCGTTCTGGACGGTGATGGCGCGGAATCGCACCTTTACGGCCTTTACGTGATCTCCGGGCGGCAGCACGTGGACAACCACACCGTGATCGACCACGCGAAGGCACATTGCCCCAGCCGCGAAATCTACAAGGGCGTGCTGGATGGCAAGGCGCAGGGCGTATTCAACGGCAAGATCATTGTCCGGCCCGACGCGCAGAAGACCGACTCCAAACAGAGCAACAAGAACCTGCTGCTCTCCGAAGACGCGGTGATCAACACCAAACCGCAGCTCGAGATTTTTGCCGACGACGTGAAGTGCACGCACGGAGCGACCGTCGGGCAAATTGATCCCGAAGCGGTGTTCTATCTTCGCTCGCGCGGAATCGGCGAGGACGAGGCCAAGAAGCTGCTGACCTTTGCCTTTGCCAACGACGTGATGGAACGCATCAAGTATCAACCGCTGCGCGAGCGGCTGGCAGAACGGCTCTATGCAAGTCTGGCGAGCAGAAGTTAGGAGCTAGAAGTTAGAAGGGACTGGAATTCTGGATTCTAACTTCTGACTTCTAGCTCCTGTTTTTGGAGGTTTCATGGCCACAACACGAGAGATTGTTAGTCCGGCGGTGGGAGAACTTCAGGCGCGGAGCTTTGATGTCCGCAAGATCCGCGAGGACTTTCCCATTCTCAAGCAGAAGATGCATGGGAAGCCGCTGGTCTATCTCGACAACGCCGCCACCAGCCAGAAGCCGCAAGCGGTAATCGACGCCCTGGATCGTTACTACACCGAATACAACGCCAACATTCACCGCGGCGTCTACCTGCTCAGCGAGCGAGCCACCCAGGCATACGAGGATGCGCGCACCAAGCTGCAAAAGTTCCTGAACGCGCCCGAACACCGCGAAATTATCTTTACGCGCGGGACGACGGAAGGCATCAATTTGGTCGCGCAATCCTACGGGCGCAAACATCTTGGCGAGGGCGATGAAATCCTGATTACCGCCATGGAGCATCACTCGAACATCGTTCCCTGGCAGATGCTGTGCGAGGAAAAGGGCTGCCGGCTGCGTGTGGGGCCGATCAACGATCGCGGCGAACTAATCCTGGATGAATTCGAAAAGCTCATCAACGACCGCACGAAATTTGTAAGCGTCGCCCACGTATCCAACGCGCTCGGCACGATTAATCCGGTGAAGCAGATCATCGAGATGGCACACGCGCGGAATATTCCCGTTTTGGTCGATGGCGCCCAGGCCGCGCCGCACACGAAAGTGGACGTTCAGGCGCTGGGCTGCGATTTCTATTCGATTTCCGGACACAAATTATTCGGGCCAACCGGCATCGGCGCGCTCTACGGCAAGGCGAAGCTTTTGGAATCCATGCCTCCATATCAGGGCGGCGGAGACATGATTCTCTCCGTGACGTTTGCGAAGACCATCTACAACCACATTCCGAACAAATTCGAAGCGGGCACGCCCAATATCTCGGGCGCAATCGCCTGGGGCGCGAGCCTTGATTATCTTGCGAAAATCGGGATGGAGAACATCGCGTCATACGAGCACGCCCTGCTGACGTACGCGACAGAGGCGATTGGGCAGATTCCCGGCGTGCGCTTGATCGGAACGGCGCGCGAAAAGGCCAGCGTGCTTTCGTTCATGCTGGAGGGAATCCATCCGCACGACGTGGGCACGGTGCTCGATCAGGAAGGCATCGCCGTGCGCACGGGCCACCACTGCGCGCAACCCGTCATGGAGCGCTTTGGCGTGCCCGCCACGGTGCGCGCGTCACTGGCGTTTTACAACACGAAGCAGGAAATTAACGCTCTGGCAGCGGGGCTGGAGCACGTCAAGGCGTTGTTCGCGTAATTTCAGCCATCAGACTTCCGGACTCGACGGAACGAGGAGCCGGAAGCTGACGACGGAGAACTGAGAGCATCATCACCATGTCGGACCTAAGCAATCTCTATCAAGACGTCATCCTGGACCACAGCAAGCGGCCGCGGAACTTTCATCCCATGGAGGATGCGGATCGTCATGCCAACGGCTACAACCCGTTGTGCGGGGACAAGGTTACGATCTACCTGACCCTGCAGGACGATCACATCAAGGACATCAGTTTTCAGGGTTCCGGCTGCGCCATCTCCACGGCGTCCGCGTCAATCTTGACCGAAACCTTGAAGGGGAAGACGCGCAAGGAAGCCGAGCAGATCTTCGAGGTCTTTCATGGTCTCGTGACCGGCAAACCCGTGGAAGGTGTTGGAGCCCCGGGCCTCGGAAAGCTCGCCGTGTTTTCCGGCGTCTGCGAATTCCCCGTGCGCGTCAAGTGCGCGTCGCTGGCCTGGCACACTTTAAAGAGTGCGCTCGATGCGAGTCCAGCCGTCGCCACAACCGAGGAGGAATAAGGGTTCGAGATTTGGACTTTCGAGCGGCGAATTTTGTAGTGAGGGATCAACCTATGGAAGAACAAGCTTCAGCACCGGCTTCAGCGGAAACCCTGAACGTCTCGGAGATGGTGGCGCTCCACGACAAGATCGTGGAAAGGCTGCGCACCGTTTACGACCCGGAGATTCCCGTCAACATCTATGACCTCGGCCTGATCTATGAGGTTAAGGTTCAGCCCACGGCGGAGGTCTACGTGAAAATGACGCTGACCTCGCCCGGCTGCCCTGCCGCCGGCACGCTTCCCGGCGAAGTGGAGGACAAGACCGTCGTTGTTCCCGGAGTCAAAGGGGCCAAGGTGGATGTGGTCTGGGAACCGACCTGGACCAAGGAAATGATGTCCGAGGCCGCAAAACTGCAATTGGGATTCCTCTAGGCATTGATGATTGGTGATTGGTGATGGGTGATTGGGAGGTTCCAGGTTTTTCTATCGATCATCCGCGCTCCATTCAATCACAAATCAGAAATCGCCAATCACAAATTTCAAATTGCCCATGAACAAATCCCCTCTAGCTGACTACCACGTTTCCCAAGGCGCGACCCTCACTGAATATCACGGCGCGATGGTGCCAGCGCGCTTTACCGATCCCAAGGCAGAGAACCTCGCTGTCCGGAAGGCCTCCGGGCTTTTCGATTTTTCCTTTCGTGGCAAGTTTCGCTTAAAGGGCCGCGACCACGCAAAGCTGCTTCAACGCCTCGTGAGCAATGACGTCAAGAATCTCAAGCCCGGCCAGGGCACGTACGCTACGCTGCTCAACGCCCAGGGACACATCGTCGTCGATCTGCGGCTCTACTGCGCGGAGGATTGCTTTTTTGCCGATGTTGAGGCCGACCTGCGCGACAAGGCCATCCAGAGTTTCCGCCGCTTCATCATTGCCGACCAGGTGGAACTTGAACCCTTGAGCTCTACGCGCTGGCGTTTCAGGGGCCGCGCTCGAAGGGACTCCTCGAAAAGACCTTGCACATCGATCTGCCGACGATGAGTGAGTTCGATCATTTCGCCGCCAATTACGCGGGATTTCCCATTCGTGTGGTCCGCGCCACGAGCACGGGTGAAGAAGGCTACGAAGTTTGGGTGAATGCGGCGGGAATGGAAGCCGTCTGGGGCGCGGCGTGTGGCCAAGCTCCCACTTACGACATGCTGGCCTGCGGCGTCGAAGCGCTCGAGAGTCTGCGCATCGAAGCTGGCATTCCGCGTTATGGCTCGGAGCTGGGTGAAGACGTGATTCCGCTCGAGGCGGGCCTGTTGAACGCTTTGAGCTTCAACAAGGGTTGCTACATCGGGCAGGAAATCGTTGAGCGCGCCCGCAGCCGCGGCCATGTGAACTGGAAATTGACGGGATTGATTTTAGATTCGGCTGAGGCCCCGGCGCCGGGTTTGAAAGCTCTGGTGGAAGGAAGAGAAGTGGCGGAAATCACGAGCGCTTGCGTTTCTCCCTCGCTTGGCAAAACCATTGCTCTGGGTTATGTGCGCAAGGAATTTATTGAGCCGGGTTCGAAACTCACCTTTTCTTCCGGCGTTTCAGCGACGTCCACGGAACTGCCTTTCGTTGGCCACGCGGCCGCCGCATCATCCCAAGCGTAGACTCGCAGTATTGGTCCAAGGATGAAAATAGGTCTGAAGCGGGGCTTGTCCATCCAATTGCATTGATTTCGCGAAGCGCACCGATCTTCGCCCGCCCGCCTGACTACCTCAACTGCAAAGCCATCAGCACGAAGGATCCGCCAATCGCCACCACCGAGAGCACGGCAAGCGCGTTCCAGAGATTTTCGCTCGGACGGGTCTCCGGCTCACCTTCAGGTATCAGATAACCGAGCGCCAAGCCGGTCACCAAACCACCGAAATGCGCAGCGTTATCGATATTGAAAAAGATCCCGAAGATCGCGATATAGAGAACCCATTTCCATAATTGGCTGCGATATTCCTTGCCCAGGTGGCCGTGATGAAAGCTGGCGCCAATCAAGATTCCAATTAAACCCATGATCGCGCCCGAAGCCCCGACGGACACCCCGAAGGGGGACCACCACAGGCTCAGCGAGAAACCCAGAACTCCGGTAAGGAGGTAGAGAACGATGAATTTTGTGGTGGAGAACAACGACTCAACTTCCGGTCCCAAATCCACCAGGCACCACATGTTCATTCCAATGTGAAGAAGCCCCGCATGCAGGAACATGGCCGTGACCAGCCGCCACCATTGGCCCGCGAGGATATAGGGAGATTTGGCGCCGAGCCGCATCAATACCCGCATATCGATGCCCCCCATGGCGGGCGCTCCGTAGAGTTGAGCAGCTTCGGTGTTTTGGGTCATGTACCAGGAAAGAACATAAAGCGCGAGGTTGGCGATGACCACGACCGAGGTCGCCGTGGTGGGAATTGGAATTACGCCCATGATCCGGCCGGGGGTGCTGCTCGCGCCGCGCGCGCGCATCGGGCCGGTAGTTTCGCCACAGAGCGGGCAGACTTTGGCACCGCGGTCAATCAGCGCCCGGCAGTGCGGACACATCCGAACCGAACTCGGTTGCGGCTGCGCTTCGTCAAAAGACACGCCTAACGCCTTCTTCAAGCGCTGCCATTGGAACCATAATTTTGGAGGTAAATCCATGTTCGATATCTGATGCCGAGAGGGGCCGGTCAGGTTTGTGCGCGGTCTTCGTCTCGATCCCTTCTGTTCTTCATTAGCTATAGATTATATCCGACGGATGATGATAAACGCTCCAAACAATTGGTGCTGGTGATGCGTTCGTGCCCTTGTTGTCCGCGAAGACAGGACTTGCCCTCGTCCTTGCGCTGCCCTAGAGAGCTGAATTCGTAACGCTTCGGCCGGTATTTTCAATTGTGACCCTGTCAAACCTTGGCTAGAATAGCCGCCTAAGGATCGGAGCAATGCCATGACCTTTGAAGAAGCGGGCCGGGCGCTCGACCGTGAATTCGAGAAGCTGCGAAAATTTCTTCGCGACGAAGTCCGCCCTGAGACGAAGAAGGAAGCAGCGGAGTTCCTGAAAAAATCCGCCGCGCGCATGACGAAACTTGCCGAGCGATTGGATCGGGAGGGAAAGGGCTCCTGAGGCCGATCCTTCCTGAACGGGCGGCGCATACGGTCGCGGCATTTGCATAACCGATTGTTGGACGCATCCTCGTCGTGGGCAGGGGCATTTGTGCGAGTAGTTATCTTCCGCCAAAGCCGCAGGGTTCATAGTGGCTGGCTCCTCAAAGGGGCTCAGGCGCCGCCGTCGGTAGAAGACCCCTCATCCGGCTTCGTACCTCAGCCACCTTCTCCCCTCGGAGAAGGTAAGGGACCTTTTTCGGCGGGGCCGCCGAGATCACTTTCGCCCGTCATTCGCGTCCCTCTTGCGAGCATTGCCCTCGCACTATTGATTTTCTCGACCGGCTGTCTGCACCACAACGCTAAAAGCGCGCAGATCATTCCACCCCATGCCGGCATCAGTCCCACACCCGCGGCCCCCAATGCGCCCGTCGTGCAGGGGGAGGAGGGCGTGGCCTCGTGGTACGGCCGTCCCTTTGACGGACGGCGGGCGGCGAGCGGCGAGAATCTACAACATGTACGAAATGACCGCGGCGCATCGCACGTTGCCATTTGGGACCCAGGTGAAAGTCCACAACCTTGACAACGGCCGTGACGTCACCGTGCGCATCAACGATCGCGGGCCCTTTGTGGAAGGCCGCATCATCGATCTCTCATACGCCGCGGCGCAGGCGATGGGAATGAACGGTATTGCCCGCGTCCAGTTGGAAATTCTCGGTACGAGTCCGTACCCGGGGGCGGGAGCCGGTGCAGGCGTGGGAGCGGGTGTCCGTGCGGGCCCGATTACTGGCGGGGTCGCAAGCACGGTACCGGTTGCCATTGACCAATCGGGAGTCTTCGCCGTGCAGGTGGGAGCATTCGGCGATGTGAATAACGCCAACCGTTTTAAGGCGCTGATTGAACAATCCTTCACGCCTGTAACGGTTGAGAGTTTCGATCGCGGTAATGGAATCTTTTATCGAGTGCGCGTCGGCCACGAAAGTTCCGAAGCCGGCGCCATGGCCTTGGCTGAAAAACTTCGCAGCGCCAATCTCGCTACCACCACTTTTGTTGTCAGGGTGAACTAATGGACGACTGCTTATTCTGCCGGATTATTGAGGGGAAAATTCCCTCGAAGATTGTTTTTCAGGATGAGCACGTGCTGGCGTTCGAGGACATTCATCCGCAGGCGCCCACTCACGTGCTGGTGGTTCCACGCAAGCATCTTCACTCCCTTCTCGAGTCCAAGCCGGAGGATGTAGCGCTTCTGGGACACCTCACGCTTGTGGCCAGCCGCCTGGCGCACGAGCGTGGCCTCGATACCAAAGGCTATCGAACCGTGATTAACACCGGCGCGGGAGCGGGCCAAACCGTATTTCATCTGCACGTGCATCTGCTCGGGGGCCGGCCCTTCCACTGGCCGCCGGGTTAAACATCACCCCCGGGGTTTCGATGAGGCCCCGGCGCCTGCGGTGAATTCCCCGCCGGAGTTAGTGCACGACTGCCAGCACGGTATCTTCGTCGATGACGACGCGCTGGGGTTTGGTTGAGACTGCAAATCTGAATTGACCTCCGTTCGCCCCCACCACAACTTGCCCCAGCAGGGCGCGCTTGTTGCCCGCGTACTGGGCCACGAGTCGGACCGGCATCTCGAAATCCTCAGCAACGCCGCTCTGCGTCACCGTTCCGCGAACTTCGTAGCGGCCGCGATCGAGCGGCCGGTAGTCGGCTTTCAGCGTGTATTCCGGAATCCCCGTGCTGTAAACCCACTCGTTAAAGAACCAATCCAGCCGGCGGTTGGGTTCGAGATCGTTCTGTTGCGGCATGTACTTTTCGGCGTGACGGATAAAGTCCTCGGTCGAAACCGACTTGCCCTGATATTGCGCCACGAAGTCACGCAGCATGGCGAAGAAGCGGGCGTCCGAGCCGGTCCTGGGATCCGTCATGACCGTGTGCAGCATGTTGAGCACCCAGCACGCTTTCTTGTAGACGATGTTTGTGTACCCGTTCGGATCAATCGAGCTGGAAAGCCTTTGCCCTAGCCAAATGGGGCCGCCCGACTCCACGTTGGCGCCGCCGCCGGTTTTGGCGAGCAGGTCGCGCTTATAGAGGCGCAGCAGGTCATGGAATTTCCTGTGGCCGTCTTTGCCCTGGGCCATAAAAAGCGCCGCCGCATAGCTGGCCAGTCCCTCGGAAAGCCATTGGTCGTGATAGGTGCGCCCGTCGAGCAGATTTCCCCACCATTGATGCGCCACCTCGTGCGCAATGATCCCGGAATCCTCCAAGTCGCTCTCCGCGTGGTTCAAATCCACCTCCGTGCGCTGACTCTTGGGGAGAAATGCCAGCGTCGGCAGGTAGATCAGTTCCGGCCATCCCTGCCCAAATGTTCCCGGCGCTTGCGTGATGGACAGGCGAGGGTACGGATAGGGCCCGAAAAGCGTGGAAAAATACTGCGCCGAGTGCGCAGCGGTTGCAGCAACGTCTCCGAGCAACGCTGAGGGCTCAAGTGGAGTGACCTCAACGTGACCCGGATTGGCAATGGGCTGGCGGGTTCCGGGCACCACCCCGGGAGTTGCTCTCTCCTCCTCATGGCGCGACTCGAGGAAAGCTTCCGCCTCGCGCGCGGCATAGACCGTTACCCTGGTGTTTTCCGCGGCGCGCTCGACCGAGGTATAAGCTCCCAAATTAAACCCCGCCAGGCGGAAAACTCCATCTGACCGCCAGCGGCTTTCCGTTTCTCCCGCCAATGTCTTTTCGTCAATAAGCGCGCCCGTGGCCACCAACACCAGCTTGCTGGGATAGTGAAAAGTCAGGTCGTAGCTGCTGGGAAGGCCAAATCCGATGTTGGGATACCAGGTCCCCCGCGCTCCGACATAGAGCACGCCATTCCCGAAGTCAGTGATGACGTCGCCGTGATATTGGAAGGTCAGACGATATCGGGCGCCGGAAGGATGTGCCTCCGGCAGCACGACGTCGACGTGGTCATACGCGCGTCCGGCCCTGGCGTTCGGGCCGGTTACCTCGGCGCCGATCAGGGGAATCTCCCGCCCTTTTTCGTCGCGCACTTCCGTTACCGAGAGCCAGCGCGAAAGGTCAAAAGAGATAACACGATCCCTGCTCGAACGCGATTCCAATTCCACCTCGGCCCGGCCGTCCAAACTGTGGTCGAGATGAATCTGCACATCCAGTTTGTAGGCCAACGCCCGGGCGGGAAAATTGGCGGGCTCGCGCGGTGAGTCCTGCGCGGGATGAGGTGAAAAGGAACACCAGATATCGGTAAAGGTTCTTGGGCCGATTCTTTGGAGAGCCGCAATCGAGAAAGGCTCGGGAAGGCGCTCGTCATCGGTGATTTCGAAGACCCCGAGCGATTGCCCGTTCACACGCGCGTGAAAGAAGGGGCGGCTCCGGTCTCCCAGGATATCCGCGAGGATGCGAATCGAGGATTCAGGACTTGGCGGCTGCGCGACGGAATTCCATTGCTCCGTCACGGGGCCGGGTTGTTCGGGATCATCAGGGTCAGGCTTGGAGCATGCTGCCAGAAGTTCCTGCGCGGACCTGTCGGTGAAGCGAAGGTAAAGGGAATTGAAGTTTTCTTCCAGAATCGCCGCGTGGGTGAAGCGGGCGAGACTGCCTTTCTCCACCGGATTGGGCGGGATCATCAACACTTCGCCTTCACCCCAGAATACTGCTCCGGTAATTTCGCCCTGAACCGGCGTCATGAAGGCGATGAATCCGCGATTCAAGTGGAGGTCGAGCGGCCCTCGCCTGAGGTGGGCGTTGCGGATGGAGTAGACCTGTCCCGGGTCCAGAGTGATGCGGTTCAATTGCTCCAGCAGGTCAAGCGGTTGTGAAGATTGCGCGGCGAGGGCGGTGGCGGAAGAAATGAAAGCAGCCAGAATCCAGGCCGGATTGAGGGCCGTCAACCTTCGTTTTGAATCGGGTAAACTCTTGGCGTGGCCCATGCGCAGCCCCTCGGTTGATCGCAACCCTAATCTAGCTCGGACGGGGCAGAGATTCAATTGTAAGCGTGGGTGGTGGTGCAATTCGGTTTCTGGAGGGGTGGTCTCGGGCCGCCGGATCGCCGATCCGGGGCCGGCGTTGCGGCCCATTGCCCGCTTGCCGCGCATTTTTCTCTTGACATTAATATCACAGTAGGCTAGAATACACTGGAGGAGGATGCCATGAATTTCGCTGGCCGACGCTTCCACCCCCTGCAATTCCCTGGTGCCAATCTGCCCGTTTTCCGCAAATCTCCCAAAGCTGAGAACTTACTGATAACAAAGGAAAAACTTTTGCATTTTTCCCTTCCCAAAGCTGAGAACATACTGAAAACAAGCCGGTTATCGAATTGTAAAATGCTCGATTCCCGAAGCTGAGAACATACTGAAAATAAGCCAGTTACAAGAAATACAAAATAATGGATAATGCACGATAAAGTGCCCCCGCCAACTAGCGAATTGATGCATGCCCACTCGCTCGAACGCAGCTCAGGGATTCAATTGAGGCCCAACGTTGCGGCGTATTGCTGTTGGAGTGGAGCGGCCCATGAGTCGGCTGTTTCCGCCCGCCCCACGCTGCTGTGTGCACATGCCCGGTCGGGCGGTGGGTTGTGACTACCGGAAATGGTTGTGGGCGTTGACTCTGATGGGAGGGAGATAGCATCACACCTTGGGGAAAGCGATTGGGTCCCGCGAGGGGAGGGGGGCGTACCTTGGTTTATCGACTCGATGCGGAAGGCTAGGGTATCATGCGGGGATGATGGCGGCATTGCGCTCAATTCGGGAGAATACTGCGCCCTCAAGGAAAATTCTGAGTGCATGGATACTGCTCTTTGCCGCGTTCTTGATTCCTTCCTTTGTCTTCGCCGACGTGATCTTTTTGAAGAACGGTCAGAAAATCACCACCCAAGTCCTCGAGGAAGATGCGAATCAGGTCGTCTACGAAGTTGGCGGAGGCGAGCTCGCAATTCCCAAGTCCGCCGTGGACCACATCGAGAAGTTATCAAGCCCCGAGGTGGGTGCCGGCCATGATGCCGCCAAGCCTGGCCGCGACGTTCCCCTGCCGATTACCTCCCCTGTCGAGAACGACACGGTGAAATCGGCAGTCATCCGTGACGATGCGATCGATGAAGCCTATCTGACCGAATTGACCGACACGGCCATCCAAACGCCCACGCCCGAGAATCTCCGCAAGCTGAAGGAGGCCTATCAAGCCTCCGCAGTGTTCCTGACTCACAAGGGCGATCCGGAAGGCGCCATCCTGCGATATCGCGACGCGCTCCGGTATCTTCCCCACGACTCGGGCCTGACGTTGGCTCTCGGCTATTTGCTATGGAAGCAGGAACACTATCTGGAAGCCGTTGATCTCTTGTCCCCCGCGGCGGATCGCTACCCGCAGTCGGCGAATCTACGCGTGCTCCTGGGTTCGGCTTATTATGGAATGGAGAATCTCGACCAGGCCGTTATCGAGTGGAAAAAGGCGCTCGCGATTCATGACGATCCGCCGCTTCGCGAAGCGATTACCAGAGCAGAACGCGAGCGCGAAGTTTCCGGCGATTACTCGGAGTTGCGCGACGAGCATTTTCTGCTCCGTTACGATGCCGAAAAAAACGAACGGCTGAGTGGTGAAATCTTAAGGAGTCTCCAGGGGTCGTTTCAGGATCTGGTGCTCGACCTCGATTATTCTCCTACGGAAACCGTGGTCGTGCTGCTTTATCCCAATCAGGATTTCCGCGACATCACCCGCACTCCCACTTGGGTGGGCGCGCTGAACGACGGCAAGATCCGGATTCCCATTTCCGGCCTGACGCAAGTGACTCCGGACCTTGCCCGTGTTTTGAAACATGAATTGACCCATTCGTTTGTGAGACAAATCACGCTGGGCCACTGTCCGATCTGGTTCAATGAGGGTCTGGCGCAACTCGAAGACGGGTCAACTACCGCGGCCATGGGAAGCCAATTGGCGCGCAGCATGGCTTCGGGGCAAACGGCTCCGCTTTCCTCGCTGGAAGGGTCCTTCATCGGTCTCACCACGGATCAGGCGCAGATCGCCTACGCCAAATCTCTCGCCGCGCTGGAATATCTGCGCGACACTTTCGGCATGGGAGAAGTCCGCCGCATCCTTCCGCAACTTGCAACCAAGGGTTTTGAACCCGTGATCCAGGACGAAATCCGGATGACTTATCCCACGTTTGAGGATGAAGTCACGAAGTATGTCACGAAGAAATACGGACCTTAGGCGGGGGTCGACACTCAGCAGAATCCTGGTCCATGCCTAGTGTAGTCTGTGGATCTCGCGAATTTCCGAAGTCGTGACCAAATCAAAATTGGGATGCTTGAACATCAGGTGCATGCCGCGCCCGATGAAGCCCGGTTTGGGAAGCGATGGCCAGGCGTTGGCGAACGAACCTTCGATTTCAACATCCGTCGGCTGCGGGCAGAGCTCGGGGTGCCCGGAAATGCGGAAGTGGGCATCCTCGCGCTTCACGAGGCGATAGTGGTGATTCGCCGTGGCCAGTTCGACCACGTCTCCCTTAGCCAGGTCGTTGAGGTAAATACCTTCATATCTATCGTTTGTAGACTTTTCCGGCCGCCCGTCTGAAATCCTCTTGTTCCCGTCAGGAAGCATATTCGTGTACCTCCACTGCCAACTTAAGATACGTGCGGCACGTCGTTCGCCATCCCCTCTTTCATTTACCTAAGCCTTTTATTTTCAGTAAGCACCGGTCGAAATTGGCCGAGATTGACGAAGCGTAAGATTGGGTAATTCTTACGAGTTTGGGGAAAAATGCACAGATTGTGCTTTTACCTCCACGCAACGCCCTTGGGGGGAAGCGATCTCACATACCGCAACCGCGAGGTCCTAAATCCGACCAGTAACCTATGCTTTATCCCTGCATTTGAGAAGGAGACGGTCCGGTCTCTCCCAATAGAACCCGACGGGTCTTGGGGAAAAAGGACGGAACCCTCTACTTGAAAGAACTCACGCTCGGGAGAGAGGGAATGGACCTCCACAATGCGCCCCCAACGTCCAAAAAACGATCTCGATGGCGTAAAAAGATGATCCGATTAGTTTCCTGAAGCATCACATTTGGGAAGCGATTTCCTTTCTTGCGTCGGGTCGGAAGAGAGACAGGCTGGTGCCGGCTGTCTCTCTTTCTGCTTGCGCGTCTGCCCCCTCTTCATCGGCGGAGGGAGCCGATGCTCACGCCGAGCGACATTGCCTACAACTCGAGCACAAACGCAATCAATCCGGCGCAAACCACTCCAGCCCGTACTCCCATGGTACTGCCCCGTTGGTGTCACCCTCCCAGATGCCCTGTAAACTTGCGTATAATGGCTAGCTTCTGTTAGATTCACGGCAAATTTATTGTTCCGGGAAACGACTTGGGAAAAGTAATCGCGATTGCCAATCAAAAAGGTGGAGTCGGCAAGACCACCACAGCCATCAGTTTAGGAGCGGCGCTGGCCAAGCAGGACATGTGGACGCTGGTGATTGACTGTGACCCGCAGGCGAACACGACGGGCGGACTGGGATTCCCGCGCGACCCCTCGCGCCGTTCGCATCTACCACGCCTTGATGCAGGATATTCCCATCGGGACGTCGTTGTGACTTGCGGCGTGGAAGGCCTGCACCTGGTGCCCTCGGAGAAAAATCTGGTGGGCGCGTCCGTGGAGCTTGTCGAGCAACCGGAGCGCGAGCAGGTATTGCGCAGGAAGATGGCGGAGATTCGCAACGAATTCAACTTCATCCTGCTCGATTGCCCGCCGTCGCTCGACTTGCTGACCCTGAACGCGCTGGTGGCGGCCGATTCCGTCATTGTTCCCGTGCAGTGCGAGTACTTCGCCCTGGAGGGAGTTTCGGAGCTGCTCGATACGCTGATTCGAATCCGGCGCTCGCACAACCCCCACCTTGCCGTGGAAGGCATCCTGCTGACGATGTACGACGACCGGACTAATCTTTCCCGCCAGGTGCGCGACGATTTGCGCGACTTCTTCGGCGACCAGGTTTTCACGACCGTGATTCCGCGCAACGTTCGGCTGGCCGAGGCGCCGAGTTTCGGCAAACCGATTTTTGTCTATGACCCGGAATGCAAGGGCGCAACCAGCTATTTGGATCTTGCCAAGGAGGTCATCCAACATGACCAGAAAGGCGTTGGGGCGGGGACTTAACGCCCTGCTTCACACCGTTGAAACCACCACGGCAGGGCTGGCGGAAGTCGCTGTAGAGCTGATTGACGCCAACCCCTTTCAGCCGCGCCGCGCCTTCTCGGTGGAAAAACTGAAGGAACTGGCGGATTCCATCCGTGTCAGCGGCGTCGTGCAGCCCGTGCTCCTGCGGCGCTCGGACGAGCGCTACCAGTTGATCGCCGGTGAGCGCCGCCTGCGCGCGGCAAAAATGGCGGGCCTCGCCACCATTCCCGCCGTCGTGCGCGAAATCGGCGATCGCGACGCGTTGGAATTGGCGCTCACGGAAAACCTGCTTCGGGATGACCTGAATCAGATTGAAGCCGCGGAAGGCTACGCGCTGCTGCAACAGAAGCACGGATTAAGCCACGAGGAGATCGCCGAGCGCCTGGGACTCGACCGCTCCACCATCACCAACACGCTGCGGCTGCTGCGGCTCCCTCCGGAAGTTCAGCGCATGATCGCAGAAGGCAAAATTTCCGCCGGCCACGCGCGGGCGCTGCTCGGATTGGATTCCGCAGCGGCGCAAATTCAACTTTCAAACTTAATCGTCAAGCAGGATCTTTCGGTCCGCGCGGTTGAGAATATTGTTGCCCTGCGGTCGCCGAAGCCGCCCAAACCGCAAAGTGACGAAGATGCGCCCAAGGTTGACCCCAATGTCCGCGCCGCGATCCTGGAAATGGAACGGACGCTCGGTACGCGCGTCAAAGTGCATGGGGACGAAAAACGTGGCAAGATCGAAATCAGTTACTTTTCCTCTGAAGACCTAAACCGGATTTACGAATTGATTGTCCGAAAGTAAGCAAGGTGAGTTGCAGAGTGGAAGCAGCAGGCAGGAAATCATGAATCCGCGGCCACGGGTCAATGGGGGAAAGCGGACGCAGTCCTCTTAATTCAAAACGCTGCTCGAGGAGCATGAAATGGCCTTCGGAATGAACAAACCCACCACTCGTCGTCGCGAACTTTCGAATCTGCCGGATGATTGGATCGGCTGGCTTGAACCCGGCGTGGAAGTGGAAGGAAAGATGAAAGTCACCGGCGGGCTGATCCGTTTGAACTCCCTCTTCAAAGGCGAAATCGTTTCGGACGGCGCCGTGGTGGTCCACGACCAGGGCGAAGTGGAAGGGGATATCCATTCCCAGGTGGTCAGCGTCACCGGCAAGGTAAAGGGTTCCGTTCATGCCAAGGAACGCCTGGAAATTAAAGAACACGGCGTTGTGATGGGCGACATCTACACTCCCTGCCTGCTGGTCGATCCCGGAGGTTACTTTGATGGCCAGTGCCACATGCCGACGCCCGGGCCCGCGAGTGTCCCGGTAAAAGTGGACGAATCTGTTGATCATCATTGAGGCCGTTGTTCGTCCGGCGCCGTCGATCCGGTCAAACATCCAAGGGGACCTACGCTTATTCCTCTCTTTTTCCTCATAGCTCTTGCGATTCTCTTCCTCGGACACTATTTCGTCTACGTCTCGCTGCTCTACTTCTTTGCGCCAGCGATCGGTGATCACAGAACCGCGCTCGCACTTGTCCTCTTCGTGCTCCCCCTGAGCGTTATTGCTTCTCTCTTCATCGCTCATTGGAGCGATGCCGTCCTCGTTCGTATTTATTACTTCTGCTCCACGCTCTGGCTGGGTGTGGGATTGAACCTCGCGCTGGCGCTGGCGGTCGCGTGGGTTGCCATGAACGCTGCTCGTATTATGGGCAGAGAGCCCGACCCTCAGCGATTCGGATTCGCGGCGCTCGTGTTCGCCTTTCTTTATTCCGCCTATGGAATCTGGAACGCGCTCCATCCCCGCCTCGTGCACATAACCGCCCACATCAAGAACCTCCCGCCTGCGTGGCGCGGCAGGACGTTGGTTCAAATTTCCGACATTCACTTGGGACGAGTTTTGCGGGCCAGCTTCCTGAAGCGTGTTATCGGCCAGGTGAATTCCCAGAACCCCGCCGCGGTTCTGATTACCGGCGATCTGTTTGACGGCGCCGATGGAAGGCTCGAAGAATTGGCGGCGCCACTCAATCAAATCGTCGCGCCCCAGGGGATCTTTTTTGTAACCGGAAATCACGAAACTTATCTGGGAGTCGAGCGCTCCTACGCAGCCTTGCGCTCCACGCCTGTGAGGATTTTGGATAATGAGGTGGCGGTCGTTGACGGCCTGCAAATCGTGGGAATCACCTATCCGGAGCGGAGAGATCCATCAACCTTTGCCGAGAAAATGAGCCGCCTCGCCGGATACGATCCAGGCGCACCTTCGGTTTTGCTCTACCATAGCCCCACGCAGATTGCGGCGGCGAAAGCGGCGGGAATCAATCTGCAACTCTCCGGCCACGTGCACCAGGGCCAGCTCTTTCCCGTTCAGTTCGCAACCCGCCTGATGTTTGGAAAGTATCACCACGGCTTGACCGTCGAGGGCGACTACACGCTCTACACCTCAAGCGGAAGCGGCCTCTGGGGACCGACAATGCGGACGGGAAACCATCCTGAGATTGTCGTGATTCGCCTTGAGGACTCGAAAAGCAGGATCTAGGAATAAGGATTCAGGATCAAGGAACCGGCGCCTCGCACCGAAACCCAAAATCCTAGTTCCTAAACCCCAAGTCCTGAATCCTAAATCCTGAATCCTAAATATTCCCCTTCTTCTTTTCCGCCATCAAGTAATCACACGACCGGACCGTCAGCGCCATGATGGTCAACGTAGGATTCTGGCATCCCGTTGAAGGAAGGCCAGCTCCGTCCATGACGAACAGGTTTTTGATGTCGTGCGATTGCTGGTAGGCATTCAGAACGGATTTTTTCGGATCGTTTCCCATGCGCGCGATGCCGGATTCATGAATGGCCCAACCCGGCATGGATAAGTGCATGTAGGTCTTGACGTTCCTGGCCCCGGCGGCTTCCATCATCTCCGCCGCTCGATCCCGCATATCCTGCACCATGGCGCGCTCGTTTTCGCCGTAAGCCATGCGCATGCGCAAGGCGGGAATTCCGAAGATGTCACGGAGGCTGGGATCGATCTCCACATAGTTCTCATAGTGTCCCAGGCATTCGCCGAACCCTCCCAGGCCCACAGCAGTTATGGGATTGCGCAGGCCTTTCTTGTATGCCTTGCCGAAGCCTGCGGCTTGAAAGTTGAAATCTGAATGCCCACCGCCTTGAAATCCATAACCACGCAGAAAATTCTTTGCTCGCCTCCCGGGGATATTCTGGAAACGTGCCACATACATGCCGGAGGGCCGCCGCGGGCCGTTCAAGGTGGGAGTGTAGGCCTGGTCGGGAAACTCTCCAACCGCGCCGCCGCCCATCACGTGATCCATCAAATAATGCCCGAGGACGCCGCTGGAATTCGCGAGGCCCTTGGGATATTGCCGATCGGAGGAGTTGAACAGAATCCGCACCGACTCGAGCGCCTGCGCCGACAGCACCACGACATCCGCCTCAATTTCCCTCGTCTCGCGGGTGTTGCGATCGATGTAGAGGATGCCGCGCGCGCGGTTGCGCTCCGAATCCATCCGCACCTGATAGACCATGGCGTTGGGAATCAGCGTGCAATTTCCGCTGGCGAGCGCGTCGGCCACCGTGGTGAATGCCGAGTTGAAGTAGGAATGGGTTACGCACCCTTGATGGCACGGACCGCAATAGTGGCACGGGGCACGGCCATTCAAGGGTTTGGTGATGTTTGCCGTGCGCGTGGGCGTAACGAGCCAGCCCAGCTTCTGCTTCACACGATTGCGGAAATAGACTTCCAGGCAGCGCAGGGGCATCTCCGGTTGAAATTTGCCGTCGGGGAGATAGGGGTACCCTTCCTTGCGTCCCGAGATGCCGACGTACTCTTCAACCAGATCGTAGTAGGGCTCGAGATCCTTATACGAAATCGGCCAGTCCACGCCGAAGCCGTCGAACGACGCAGCCTTCAGGTCCAGGTCGCTCATCCGCAAGCTGACGCGGCCCCAAACGTTGGTCCGACCGCCAATCATGCGCACTCTGCCTTGCCAACTGAATTTCGTGTTGGGTGCTGTCGAGTAAGGCTCGTCGATGTCGTTAGCGAACCACTTGTAATTAAATTCGGTGCAGGCGTAGCAGTCCTTCTGGATGGGCCGGGTCTTGCGAATGAAGTCGCCAACCCGGTCGCGATATTGCAGTTCGAAGGGGGCCATGTGCTCGGTAAAATTCTGGTCGGACTGCGGGCGTCCGCAATCCACCATCGCCACCTTGACGCCGGCTTCGGAGAGCCGCTTCGCCGCCCATCCCCCCGATGCGCCCGAACCCACTACGATCACGTCAAAGCGTTGCTTCGAGCCCTCTGGCATGAATCCCCCCATGACCGAACCTTTACCAAACACATCGCGACGCGATGTATTCGAACCGCCCCAATTTACCGCACCCAGGCTGCACGCGCGGAAAATGCTATCAACCCCACGCCATGCCGTCAACAAGAGAAGGAATTGGCGTGCGATAGTCCGGCAGGCAAATAGGCATCCATCGGGTGCAGAATCAGGGGGGCGAGCCCACGCCGCATGGACCGTGACCGTCGGCAGCCTGTTTCGATTTTTCTTCGTCCTTCCGGTTTCCATCCTAAGCCGTTACACTCAATTCGATGCGGGCAACCGAATTCATTGCAGCGATGCAAAAGGGTCAGGTGGGCCCGGCCTATTTCCTTCGCGGCCCCGACCGTTTCCTTCAGGAAGAATGCCGCAAGGCGGTGGTGAATTCCATCCCTCCGGAGTCCCGGCAATGGTGCCTGACCGAGTGGGAATTTGTCTCGGGGGAGCTTGGGCACGCGCTGGAAGGCGCCGACCAAATGCCCATGCTTGGCGGGCACACTTTTCTGCTGATCTCCGATCCCGAGGATTTTAAGAGCGCCGGCGATGATGACGTCGAGCCCCTGCGCGCCTACCTGGAGCGTCCCTCCCCCTTCTCCACCGTCATCTTTTTGGCCACGGAACCCGACCGGAGACGACGGTTCATTACCCTCTTGGAAAAGAAAGCTGCAATGGTGGAACTTCGTTCGCCCGACCTCCGCGAGGCAACAGATTGGGTGCAAAATCATCTGAAGAGCGTGGGCGTGGAAATCACCCACAGTCTTGCGGAGGAAATTGCCCGTAAATTTGAAGCCAGCAATGACTCGCGGTCGGGAGCAGGGCCTTCCGCCGTCAATCTGCTCTGGATGCGGACGGAACTGGAGAAATTGCAAATTGCGCGACCCGGCTTGAAGAAAGTGGAGCCCTCCGACCTCGAAGTGATCGTTGCCTTTCGTGAAGAACGGGAAATTGGAAAGCTCTTGCGCGCCATGGGCGAGCGCCATTGCTCCGTGGCACTGGCCACTTTGCGCGAGCTGATGGGAAGCAAGGTGGCGGAGACGCTGATCCTCTGGTGCATTGGCGACCTGTTTCGCCAAACCCTGCGCGGCGCCTCGGGCTACGGCAATCGCGGGGGCTGGTCGCGCGGAGCGAATCCCTACGCCACCGCGGAAATTGTTCCCCTCACGCAAAAGAACTATGCGCGCGAGGAATTACTCAACGCCATCCGCGCGGTGCGCCGGGCGGATCTGAGGATCAAGTCTTCCTGGAAGGATTCCCGAATCCTGCTGGAATTTCTGATTTGGCAGATCGTGGTGGGAAAGGAAGCCGGAGGCGAGGCTGCGGTGGGCGAATTTGCCCAACTTGGGACGGAAAGCTAAAAAGTCCTGATGAGAGGTTGATTCGGGGAACAAGCAAGCTCATTTTGCGGCTCGTTGTTTCCCCGAACTCCCGAATTGCTTAGGCCAAAGCGTTGAAGGCAAGCGTCAAGCGTGACTTGTAGCGCGAGGCGGTATTGGCGTGCAGAATGCCCTTGCGGACCGAATGGTCGATGAGCGTCAGCGTGGACTTGAGCAGCGGCTGGGCGGTGGCCTTATCCTTGCTTTTCAGTGCCGCGCGCAGTTTGCGAATCTGATTGCGAAGTTTCGACGTGTGCGCCTGATTCCGTTCGGTGCGCTTGGCAACTTGCTTAATCTGTTTCAGAGCTGATTTGTGACTTGCCACAGAGACTCCTTATGTCCAAAGTGCAATTAACAAATTTAGCAGATTCATCCTCCCATCGTCAACGGTGAACGCCCATGAACCCCACTCCCGGCGGGCTTGATCTGCCCATCTTGCTCGATGCCGCCAAGATCAACGCGCGGATTTCCGAACTCGCCACGGCTATTTCAGCGGATTACCGGGGAAAGGCCCCCCATCTGATTGGGGTCCTCAAGGGCGCATGGATGTTTATGGCCGACCTCATCCGCAAAATCTCCATTCCCTGCACGGTCGATTTTTTGAGCATCCAAAGTTACGGTTCCGGAACGGCCCCCTCGGGCGAGGTGAAAATCACCAAGGACCTCGATGTCAGCATCAAAGGGCGCGATGTGCTGGTCGTGGAGGACATTCTCGACACCGGCCGAACCTTCAGCTACTTGCAGGAGGTGCTCAGCGCCCACGAACCCGCAAGCCTCAGATTGGTCGCGCTGCTCGATAAGCAATCCCGCCGCGTCATCCCGGTGGAAGCCGATTACGTCGGATTTCCCATTCCCGATTTGTTCGTCGTGGGCTACGGTTTGGATCTTGACCAGAAATATCGCCACCTCGCGGATATTCGTTATTTTCCGCCCCAGGAATCCTAGCTTCTCCAGCTTTCAGATTCGAATCAACTCTTACCGAGCGTGCAAACGCGCTTGCGGGTTTTCGTTGCAGGCACGTTATAATGACGAGCGAGTTCCGCCACACCCATGGAAGAATTTTCCACACCCCTGATGCGCCAGTACAGCGCGATCAAGCAGCGCCATCCCAATGCCCTGCTGTTTTTCCGTCTGGGTGATTTCTACGAATTGTTCTTTGAAGACGCGGTCGTGGCGACGAAGGAACTTCATATCACTTTGACCTCCCGCAACAAGGAAAAGGGGACGGCCATTCCCATGTGCGGTGTACCGTATCACGCCGCCGAGGGATATATCGCCAAACTGATCCGGCGCGGCTACCGGGTGGCAATTTGCGACCAGATGGAGGATCCGCGCCAGGCGAAGAAACTGGTGAAGCGGGAAGTGACCCGCGTTGTGACGCCGGGCACGGCCATCGATTCGCAGGTTCTCGAGCCGCGCGAAAATAACTTTCTCGCCGCGGTGGTGCGTCGCAATGGCGCGGCGGGTTTGGCGTTCGTGGATCTTTCCACTGGCGATTTCCGCGCCACGGAATTTCACGGCGACGATTCCATGTCCCGCTTGCGCGACGAAATCGACCGCATGCGCCCCAGTGAACTTTTACTCCCCTCAGGCACACCCAGTCCCCTGGATGGCGGGACGAGTGGCAAGATCGTCACCCAGACACCGCTCGATGAGTGGGTGTTTGGCGATGAGTATGGCGCGCGCCTGCTGCATGAACATTTCCGCGTTGCCACGTTGGCAGGCTATGGGCTGGAGGGTCACCCGTTCGCCGTCGCCGCGGCGGGCGCGATTCTTCATTACGTGCGCGAAACCCAACGCGGCTCGCTGACCCATCTCGATGGCATTCGGTTCTATCAGCAGATGGATTCGCTGGTGCTCGATCCCGCCACCTTGCGCAATCTGGAATTGGTGGAGCCCGTCTTTGGCGAATCGCGCGCCGCAACTTTGCTGGGTGTGCTCGACCAGTGCGCCACTTCGCTGGGTGCCCGCAAGCTCAAGACTTGGATGCTGCGTCCATCGATTGACCGCGAAGAGTTGACCGCACGCCACGACACCGTCGAGGAGCTGTCAAAAAATACGATTGCGAGGGAAGAGTTGCGCCGCGTGCTGGGCGCCATTCAGGATCTCGAGCGCCTGCTCAGCAAGGTGACGCTTGAAACCGCCAACGCGCGCGATTTGCTGGGCCTGAAGCAATCGGTACGCCCCCTGCCGATTCTGCGGACCTACCTCAAGCACTTCCAGGCGGCTCGCATTGGGCAACTGCACGAGCAATTGGATGAGTTGACGGATGTGCATGAGCTTCTGGAAAAATCGATTCACCCCGAGCCGCCGGTGCTGCTGAGCGAAGGTGGGATGATCCGCCCGGGCTATCACGCCGAACTCGATGAGCTGCGCAATCTAAGCCAGAATTCCAAACAGGTGCTGGCGCAGATTGAGTTGCGCGAGCGCGAGCGCACCGGCATTGCCTCGCTCAAGGTGCGGTTCAATAACGTCTTCGGCTACTACATTGAAATTTCCAAAGCCAACCTGCACCTCGCGCCGCCCGATTATGAGCGCAAGCAGACTCTGGTGAATGCCGAACGCTTCACGACGCCGGAGTTGAAAGAGCTGGAAGGCAGGATTTTGGAAGCGGAGGATCGCAGCCACACGCTTGAGCGCGACCTTTTCGTGGGAATTCGCCGCGAGGTTGGCGCGCAGGCCTCACGCATTCGCCGTACCGCCGCCGTGCTGGCGGAGCTTGATGTGCTCACGTGCTTCGCGCACCTCTCCGCCGAGCGTGACTATCGCCGACCGGAGTTTTCCGACGACGGCGAGTTGCTGATCCAAGAAGGCCGCCACCCGGTCATCGAGCGCATCGTGGAAGAGGGCCAGACCGGCAAATTTATTCCCAACGATCTCTTTATGAACGGCGGCACGGACCTGCTGCTGATAGTCACCGGCCCCAACATGGGTGGAAAATCCACCTACCTTCGGCAGGCCGCGCAAATCGCCCTGATTGCGCAGATGGGATGCTTCGTTCCCGCCCGCCGCGCCAAGCTTCCCATCTTCGACCGGATCTTCACCCGCATCGGCGCTTCCGACAACCTGGCGCGTGGCCGGTCGACCTTTATGGTCGAAATGACCGAGGCCGCGGCCATTTTGAACACGGCGACGGAGCGCAGTCTGGTGCTCTTGGATGAGGTTGGGCGCGGCACGGCCACTTTCGACGGCCTCTCCATCGCCTGGGCCGTGGTGGAATATTTATTAACCCACACGCACGCCAAGACTCTCTTCGCGACGCATTATCACGAGTTGACGGAGCTGGCGGATCTTCTCCCCGGCGTTAAGAATTATCACGTGTCGGTGAAGGAGTCGGGATCGAACATCATCTTTCTTCGCAAGGTTGAAGCAGGCAGTGCCGACAAGAGCTACGGAATTGAAGTGGCGCGGCTCGCAGGATTGCCCATCACCGTTATCGAGCGCGCGCGCGAAATCCTCGAGCGGCACGAGCAGAGCGAACACACCCTCAGCGAGCGTCTGGCAGCCCACAAGAACTCACCCGAAGCGGGGCCGGTGCAACTCACGATCTTCACGCCCCTCAATGCCGATGTGGTGAGAGCCATCGAGAACGCCGACCTCGACAACCTCAAGCCCATCGAGGCGCTCAATCTTTTGGCCGAATTGAAAAAGCAAATTCAGTAGCCGCCATCAGCGCGGCAAGGCAACATTCCCGTCCTCAATAGCGGCGGATTGCCCATCTCCCGGCAATACTAACGTCGGGGCACTACTGTGATTTGCATATCGATTCCACTCAGGCCGGGCTTCGAGGCTTTGTCGTCCCAATAGAAACCAACGGCAATGCGGTCGCCCTTTTCCACCGCGATGGATTCCAGTTGCGAGGCCTGGTTGCCCAAAATGGCGGCGAAAGTCTTGGGATTATTGGAATCGTAGCCTTCCGTCCAGAGCGGGACAACTACATCTTGGATCAGAATCCGATTTGTGTTCGGGGCGTTGGTGGCGGGTTGATTGATCCACAGCATGGCTTGCGTGCGGTGATCGCTGAATTCCTGATACTCGCCCGCCATCCAAATCCCTCCGGCAACGCGAACCACCATGGGCCGGGGCGCCGTCCAAACCACTGCGGTCATGGTGCGCTTGCCCTTGTCTTGATCGGCATTTGGCCAGCTCAGGACCGCCACCCGACCGCGCGGCCAGTCGTAGTTCACGCCATGGACCTCCCGGAATGTTTCCCCCTCCAACATTCTTACCCGCCATGGGTTTTCGGGGAACGGGCGAACTCCCCAGCCACCAGCCATCGATGCCGTAGAGGTCGAGCCAGGGGTTGGAGATGGTAAAGTGCATGGCTCGATCAAAGGACTCCCATTTCCAGTCCGGTTTGAATTGCACCGCGCAAACGCTCCACACATCATCCGGACCGAATGGCATCCCCTTGAGCGGAACACCTTCAAGACTCCAATCGCGCGCCAAATCGTAGGTTGGTTGCGGCGCCTCCCCGCAACGCCAGCGCACCAAACAACGAGGCCGCGGTGAGGAGCATCGGCGAGTGCCGCGCAACATGTGCCTTGGCAATTTCAATCTTGTTCCTCTCATCTCCAACCTCTGTGCCGGCCTGGCTCATTGTACGGCTCCGGCCTTGATCATCCGATCCACCAAGCCCCCGGGCCGGCGGGGCCGGAGACGTCCTCGCCCGCAAGCGCTGCCGGCACTGCCCAAAGGCACAGGTTCTGGTAATAGTCCGTCCCATAGGATCGCTCTCCCGTATCGCCTTCGTGGCTGAAGACGTTCGCGCCATCCCACGTGTAAGCATACTTGCAGGAGAACAATTCCAGGCACCGATGCAGCAGGTCCAGTCCAAATTCCTTGTGCCCTTCGTACATGAAGGTCTCGGCAAGAAAGTAGGTGGCGAATTCCTCAAAGGTATAGGTGCCGGTCAAATACTTTTTCTGATCGTCGGGCTGCCACGCGGAAGCGTCGGCATTCAAATAGGCGGGAGGAATTCCCAGTTTGCTGACGGTGGAGCCCTTGCGAATCAATTCCAGAACCTTTTCCACGTGGTCCTCGGGCAAAACCCCCGGCAATCCATCGAGGCGGGCGTAGAGTTGCCCATCGAGCTGGGGAACGAACAGCATATCCATGTGCCGTCCCGTTTCCGGTTCGTTATAGAGGCGATAGTAGCTCCCCGTCCACAAATAGTCTTCCATGGCCTTGGCCCCGGCGTCGAGCCAGGCATCGATCTTCCGCACGAATTCGGCATCACCCTGCTTTTCCGCCCAGCGGCGCATCATTTCGGCATGGGCCATCCGATATGCGCCGGGATGCACGACGTACCCGTAGTATGGCCTGTCCTCGTACCATTCGGTGTCCTGAAGGGGTCCGTGCCCGCGGTGGGCATGGCCACGATTTGTGAAAGCCCGTAGGGAGGCCGAAGGCTGAAGCTCCAACGCGTGGCGCGCTTGGCTGAATCGTAGAACTCTTTCAGGAAGCTGTCGTCCCCCGTCACCTTCCAGTAGCGGTCGAGGCGAACCATGTAGTTGGAGCCTTGCATCACCAATTGGTAGCCGCGCACCGGATAGACCAGTTCGTAGAAGAACCCTGCGTCGCTTCCGCACGCTCCCGCCCAGCGTCAGGGGCGGGCGCCCGTCACTGAATTGGTATTCCTTCAGGGCGCGCAAAGTCGAGCGTTCGAGGGACGGGAAAAATAGACCAGGGGAAGATTGCCCACCGCGCTGTTGGGCGAGGTATCCATCTGGGCACAACTGCGCGGCGACTCATTCATGGCAAAGATGCCGTCTTCCGGTTTGCACCATGCGCCAATCGGCGGCTTCGCCTGCGCCCACATTCCAGTCTTCACAATGAGCGACAGGTTGTTGATCAGCGAGTCGGCAAGCCAGCCCGGAATTTCCGGCGCGGAATAGACCACCTCCTGCCAGCGGATAATCCGCTTCAGTAGATTTTCGTGCTCCCGGGCGAGGAATCGCGCCGCGTCCACTGCGTTCGAAAAGTGCGCCGCATACATGTACGTGTAAGTGTTCCCGCGGTGTCCGGCGCGCCTCGCCTTTCCACTCGGGGAATACCATGCCAGCACGAACCGTACGATCTTGCTGTCCGGGCTCAGACGGAAATTCACCGCCAGGGAAGCCCCCCCGTTTCCGGCAGGCTTTGCGGAAGTTGCTTCTCAATGGCGCTCCAGCTCTTTCCGTCCGCGCCGAGGTCCGTACCCACGTCGCGGTTTCTCTCCGTCCATTACTCCCAGCGCGTAGCTCAGCTTCCAGCTCTTGTCGCAACCCACACGCCGCTCGGGTTACCCTGAAATCGTCTCACGCACAATCTTGTGCGGAGGCAGGTAGGTCAGGAACTGGCGCTCGGCCAAGCCCGGGAATCTTGACGTATTTGGGGCCCGGGCCTTTTCGCTCAAAATCCATGCCGCTTTGGTGCGCAGCGAACCCGGGAAGGCTGAAGGCCAGCGTCCCCGTCTTGCGCCATTGTGGTGTCATTGCGCAGATGGACTTCAAAGATCGCTCCCGGCGTGTCGGAAGCCGTGACGTCTCCGGGAATGAATACCGACCAGGCCCGAAGCCCCACGGACACTGGCGCGCCAGTTTCGTACTCCACATCGGCGATGGGAAAGTGCCCCCAATAGTCGATGCTCTTGCCTTTCCACCCCTTTCAAAACCAAGCCGGGTCCCTGCGGCGGGGCTGGACCGTTTCCGGCATCATAGGCCTTGGTCTCGCCGGTGGTCAGGACCCAGGTCTTTCCCCCAACGGCAATTCCAAGGAAAGGCGAGTTCAGCGGGCCGCCCGAGGAGACAGATAATTGAAGATCGAGCTGTAGCCAAATGTTCCGGCGGATTCCAGGTCGAGGTAGCCTGTGGCGATTCCTCCCAATGGCACGCCCGAGACCGGCCGCGGCTCTCCCCGGTAGACGATTCCCGTGACCGGCTTGGAGTATCCTGCGGCAGTGAATTTCTGCCACTGGGCCGGCGGCAAGTTTGCAGGGTAAAGTCTTCCGGCCTCTGCCGCTGGTGCTCCGCGGGAAAACACGGCGCTCCACAGCAGCAGGCATCCTACAAGGGCAGCGGTCTGCGTCTTCCGTTCTTGATTCATATCCAACCTCCGCGACAATGAATAGCAGGCATCTTAATTCCGGGTACTTCCGCTCGCCGGGAGAATATCTCCGATGCGCTCCAAATACCAACGCCAAGTGGCGGGATTTGATGCGGCAGCGTAGTGGCCGACCCCTTACCGAACATCATGAGCCGAGATATTCCAAATTAAGATAACACCTCACTGCGAGGTAAGTTGACAATCCTGTGTTTCGCGCCCTAGACTTCGACCGTGAATTCTCCCTCAAATCACTTCTCGCCGATTGCCAAATACTCGTCACGTGGCGCACGCCTGCTACGTGGGGCTGATTTCCGGCACCTCAATGGACGGCATCGACGCAGCGCTTTCTGCGAATTTCGGGCTCTCCGGCAAGCGGCCACGAGTGCGCCTGATCGCTTTTGAAACCCTGCCCTATCCCCGTCGGGTGCGCGAATGGCTTCTGGAAATTGCGGGTGGAAGCGATACCACCGCGGAAGAGATCGACCACCATAATACGGTGTTGGGAGCTGCGTTTGGCGAGGCCGCTGCACGCGTATGCAAAAAGGGGCATGTCAATTCCGCCAAGCTCTTTGCGGTTGGTTCGCACGGGCAGACCATTCACCACTATGGCGGTTCGGGACTCAAGGTGACTCAGGAGTTCCTTGCTGCGGTTCGGAAGTTGCTTGCCAAAGCAAAGGCAAGCGTCGAAGAAAGGGAAGGTTGTCCCCCGGGGGGCGAAAGGAACATCGCGATCAATCTCTCCTATTATCCGGGGGTTTTGAAGCCCTTGAAGAAGGGACACC
Organism: uncultured Acidobacteriota bacterium; assembly: GCA_963733285.1. Classification (GTDB taxonomy): domain Bacteria; phylum Acidobacteriota; class Terriglobia; order UBA7540; family UBA7540; genus Bog-366. The sequence goes on along the minus strand of CAVTDA010000086.1, from coordinate 9,729 downwards.
GGTGAAACCGGAGCTATGGTCTGACCCCAAGCCTTGCACTTTGCAGATTGCGGAACCGGCGCTGATCGCCGAACGCATGGGCGTGCCGGTGGTGGCGGATTTTCGTCCCGGCGGACATGGCCGCCGGCGGCCAGGGCGCACCGCTGGTGCCGATGTTGGATTTCTTGCTTCTGCGCGACGCGCGCAAGGGATCCGTTGCCCTCAACATTGGCGGCATCGCGAACTTTACCGTGATTCCTGCCGGGGCCGGGCCGGAAGAGGTCTTTGGTTTCGACACGGCGGCCCGGGCAATATGCTGATCGACGGGCTTGTTCGCCACTTTACTCATGGGTCGAAAACCTACGACGCCTGGGGGCGGTGGGCCGCAAGGGGACGCGTCTTGCAACCGTTGCTTGAGAGGATGTTGCGTCTTCCTTTTTTCCGGCGGCAGCCCCCCAAGAGCGCGGGCGCGAGCAGTTTGGCGGCTTTTTCTCGAGCGCTTTTTCCTTCGCGCTGATGTTGGGGGGACGTAACTGCCACTCCGTCGTAGGGGCGAACAGCGTTCGCCCTGGGCCGAAGGCTCTTCAGCCTACATGCGCGGCCGGAAGATCTTCTTCGCACCGCAACCGAGTTGACGGCGCGCACGATCGCCGGCGCGCTCCAACGCTTTATGCCGCGGCAAGATCGCCATTCACCGCCTCATTATTTCCGGCGGCGGCGCGCACAATCAACTTCTCGTGACTCGCCTCTCCGAACTCCTGCCCAAGTTGCGCATTCATCGCTCGGACGAATTCGGCCTTGACGTGGATGCAAAAGAAGCCATCGCCTTCGCCGTCCTCGCCGACCGCACGATGCACGGCCTGCCCGGCAACCTCCCCAGCGTTACCGGCGCGCGCCGCCCCGTGGTGCTGGGCAAAATCTCGCGGCCGTAAGAAATGACCACACTAGGGCGCAGCGGCGGAACTTGTCCCGATCATATCGGGACGCCGCCATCTGGCATGATCAGCACGCCGCCCACGATTCCAAACTGCACCACCACATCGTGGCGCGGGTGTTTGACAATCCCCGGGGTAGTGGTGCAATTCGAGTTGGCGTCGATCTCGGATGGAAGATTCTGCGGTCGGAGACGCCCGCAACCGAAACCCCAATGGACCTTCTCCCTTCGCTGATTTTCCTTGACAAAATCCAACATCTAGGCTACACTATAGGATGGGAATTGGGCGTAGGCATCGAGCAGCCGGCTTGGGCCGATGCGTCGATCTTGGGAAGCAGAACGAAGAGAGGGGCGCGGATGGGGCAGATGATGTAGTCTTATAGAGCAATTTAATGGCCCTCGGAGGAGGAAAAAGCCCAAAGCTGAGAACTTACTGAAAACAAAAGGCCGGCAGGCCGATTTTTCGTCCTGCAAAGCTGAGAACATCTTGAAAAGAAAGCCACTTGGCAAAACCATCGAAACGCCGAAATAGCATGACAAATTGTCCGATGCAAGGGTCGGCCCAATGTCGCGGGCGTGATTACCGGCAGCCTTTTTAGGGCAGGCCATCCGCCTCTTTTATAGCCTATGGATTCCGGACCTCGATCCCCCGGCTCCAGCTTCCCTCGATCCTCATTACATCTTGATTCCAAAATGCCAGGCGGTGGTATTCACCATTTCGCGCAGGGAATACAGCGTGCGCAGGGTTGGGTCGTCTTCGATGGGACTATCGGGATCGGGTGAGGCGAAGGCGGTGATTCCCATGGCGCGGAACAGCAGCTTGATGCGGTAGAGGTGAAAGCCGTCGCTGACCACGATGCAGGTGTGCGCGTTGTGACGCCGCATGAGATCCGCGACCGCCTTGACACTTTCATAGGTCGTATCGCTCGGGTCTCGGTAAGAATCTTGGCTTCCGCCACGCCCTGTTGAATCAGATAATCGCGGGCCACGCCGCCTTCGGTAAAATGCGGATCGCCGCCGCTTCCTCCGGTGGTAATCAAGATCAGAGCCAGGTTGCGATCTTCCAGGTCCAGGGCGTGGTCCAGTCGAGCCTTGAAGACGGGGGAGGGGTGCCGTTGTATTCCGCCGCTCCGAAAATCACGATGGCGTCGGCGGGGCGAGCCTCATCCACGCCTGCCTGGCGCCGGATGGCGGAGTACAAGAGACCATTCCGCCCAGCCGCCTGCCCAGCAGGGCAATGCAGAAGAGGAACACGAATCCGAAACGGAAGCGCGTGCGACTCAGCCGAGGTACTCCTTGAGCTCAGATTCAGGGACGCCGCCGTGCCGCACGATCCGGCCGGTATCGCCGGTAAGTTCGACTACCGTTGAAGCCAGTCCTCCCCGGGTGAGGCCTCCATCGAGAATCAACGGCAGCACGTCGCCGATTTGGCAGTCCACCTCATCGGCGGTGGAGCAGGAATCCTGATCGGAAAGATTGGCGCTGGTCCCGGTCAACGGGCGCCCCGAAGCCGCGATAAGCGCCACAACAAATGGCGCCAGCGGCCACCGCAATCCCACCTTACCCGTGTTGGCAGTGACTTTGAGGGGAATCTGGGCGGGAAGCGGGAACCACCAGGGTGAGAGCGCCCGGCCAGAATTTCTCCGCCAGGGTGAAAAATAATTTGGGCGGATTCACGCTAAGATCGGCGGCCTGATCGATGGAATCCACCAGCAGAGGGATGGGGCGGTCGGCGCATGCGGCCCTTAATGCGAAAAATCTCGCTGACGGCGGCTAAATTGAACGGGTCAGCCCCCAGGCCATAAAATGTATCGGTAGGGAATGCCACCACTTTTCCCCCAGGATGAGGCGGGCGGAGTATTCCAGAGCGTAATCGAGGGAGGCGTTTTCTAACTTTAAAATTTCGGCCATTGAACCGCCGAGCGAGGCACTGTCATGAACTCGGAAAATGACCGTAACACAATGCATCTCGAAGGGTCAAGGAGGCAATTCAGGAGGAGATCGCTGGCGAGAGCGAATCTCTCGGAGCAGTGCCACCGAAATTACGAATTCCATCCATGGACAGATGAGACCGCCCGTCAGCTTCGCGCTGTAACCCGCTCTTAAGCAGTGGCGATATGCGCCCTTTCACGCTCAAAAATAGTTTCGGACAAAATGGCAAATTGCGCTTGACTTTGATAATCCAGTGGGTAACAATCTGGCTACCTGCTCATCAGGTTTATTGCTCTTATTTTCCTCATTGAAATGGGGGTGTTATAGTTGGCTGAAGTTAGACTTCAGGACGGAGAGTCATTGGAGAACGCGCTGCGGCGCTTCAAGCGTAAGGTTCAGCAAGAGGACATCATTAAGGAAATCAAGAAACATTCCTTCTACCTGAAACCGGGCGAGAAGAAAAGAGTTAAAGCAGCACTGGCTCGTAAAAGGGCTCGTAAGAAGGCCAGACACGAACAGGACTAATCGTTAGTGTGCCGAATCTTAAGAGTGGGAAGGGCGAGAACCCGCGCCCTTCTCACCTCCGGCATATTGACGCGGGTGGGGCCCTGTTCAACTTAGGGGAGCGAAGTATGGAATACCGGGATAGGGTCCTCAAGTGTATCGATTGCGGCTCCGACTTCGTTTTTACTGCAGGGGAGCAACTGTTCTTTGCCGATAAGGGTTTCAAGAATGAACCCAAGCGGTGCAAGCCCTGCAAGTCAAAGCGCAGTCAGATGATGAGCGGTCAGGGCTTCCAGCGCGTTGAAACCACCACCACGTGCTCGCAGTGTGGCAAGGATACGACGGTGCCCTTTAAGCCGACTCAAGGCCGGCCCGTATATTGCCGGGAGTGCTTCCAGCAGCGCAGGGTTTCAGCCTCCCCGGCGTAACCATTTTCCACTCACACTCATTGAATTCCCTGTAGGGTGGTAGTGTATATTGTTGCTGCCCCTGGATAGGGATAAGTGTTGTGTTTTCCACCATGGCCACGTTTCACATCCTCAATTTTGGCTGCCGCGCCAGCCAGGCCGACGGCGCCGCGCTGAAGCAGCAGTTGCTTCGAGCGGGGCTTCAGGAAGCCGCCAGCGTGGAAGAGAGCGCGGTGGCGATTCTGAATACCTGTACGGTCACGGCCGCGGCGGATGCGGAGGTGCGCCAATTTGTGCGGCGGATCCATCGACGGAATCCCCAGTGCCGGATTCTGGTGACCGGCTGTTATGCCCAGCGCGCGCCGGAAGAGATCGCGCAAATGGATGGCGTCGCCTGGGTGGTGGGAAATTCCCACAAGCACCTGGTGAGTACGCGATCGCTGAGGGGGAATATCAGCAACTCGAAGGCTGAGAATTGGAAGCCTGAGATTAGTGGTGCCAGCAGCCGCAACAATCGCCGCTGGTGCAAATCAGCCGAGCAGCCTTTCGAACTCAACCTTCCGATCCCCCGCGCCGATAAGTTTTGGTGGGCGAGATCACCGAAGAATTCCATTTTGCCCCGGTCTTTGCCGATGATCGCACGCGCCCCACGCTGAAAATTCAGGATGGGTGCGACGCCCGCTGTTCATTTTGCGTTATCCCCTCGGTGCGCGGACAAAGCCGCAGCCTGCCGCCGGAAAAGGTGTTGGAGCAGGTCCGGCAACTGGAAGACGCCGGCTATCAGGAAGTCGTGCTTTCGGGAATCAATCTGGGCGGCTACGGGCGCGACCTGGACCGGAGCATCAATTTCCTGGGCATGGTCGAGCGTATCCTGCGCGAGACCTCCCTCGCGCGCCTCCGCATCAGCTCGATTGAGCCCATGGACGTGACCCCGCGCTGATCCGCCTGGTGGCCACGAGCCGCGCATGGCCCAGCATTTCCACGTACCGCTGCAGAGCGGTTGCGACCGAATTCTGCGCCTGATGAACCGCCGCTACTGGACGCGGCAGTATGCGGAGCGCATGCTGGCCATCCACGCAGCAGATTCCCAATGCTGCCATGGGCGCCGACGTCATGGTGGGTTTCCCCGGAGAGACCGATGAGGACCATGCCGCCAGCCTGACGTTTCATCGAGTCTCTCCCTTACACCTACCTGCACATTTTTCCCTTTCGGCCCGGCCGGGAACGCCGCGGCCGCAGCGGCGAGGTCAAGTGAATGGCCGCGTGGCGACGCGAGCGCAGCCAGGAAATCCGCGCCGTCATCAACGCCAAGCACCAAGCCTTTCTCGCCGCGCAAGTGGGCCAGACGCTTCCCGCACTGACCCTGGACGAAACGGAAGACGGCGCACGCGTGGCCCTGACCACCAACTATCTCAAGGTTGCACTGCCGGATTTCGAGATTCCCGCCAACCGGCTCATCGACGTTTCCATTGGCCGCGCCCACGCCGGACGGCTCTACGGATACGCGTCCAAGTTACTCGCCAATACCAATCTTGTGACCGAATTGACCCGCTAATCTTTCTGCACTATATTGGGTCTGCATCTGCCTTTAATCACTCGCCCATCAGCGAAACGGCAAATTGTCGTGGTTCTGGTCAGAGGTTTCAGACGCGCCTCAGAGTGGGGCATTCCAGTGCCTGCACCCGCGCCCCCAACTGTCGCTTGAACATATCCAGGGAGGTCAAAATGAAGCATCGAACCAAGCTTGCAGCCAAACTTGCGCTTTTAGCTCTTGTGATGGTGGCATTCTGTGGCTGCCAGAATGCGGTCAAGTCCATCGCTGCCCGCGTTGATCAAGCGGCATCGCTCGGCGGCACGCGCCAGGAGACGGTGGTGGACCCCGCGTACAACATGACGGCGTTCACGCTGGAGGTTCCCTCCGACTGGAAATTCGTGGGGATGATTCTGCGGCCGGGGGGATGCCACCCGCCGCCATCGCCTTCTGCGGGCCTCTCCTTTACTGAGCAAAGTCCCGATGGCCTGACCGAAGTGATCAATCTGCCCGGCGTCTCCTGGAGCTGGACCAGCAACGGCTCGAACGCCTTGGGCGCCAAATGCCCGTCCACGACCGACATCAATACGGCCGCCGGACTTCTGCTGAACATTGCCATCCCCCATCTGCATCCCGACGCGAAAAAAGTGACCGTGCTCCCGCTGCCCCAGAGCACTCAGGATGCGATAGCCGCGCAGAATCAAAAACTGGCCGCGGGCCTCAGCTCTTACGGGCTCAGGGGAACCAAACAGTTTGTGGATGCTGCCAGGGTCCACGTTGATTACGACTTGAACGGCGTGGCGATGGAGGAAATGGAGTTTGCGGTAATCGATTGCATGGAATCACCGATGAAGGGAATGCCCACCGGGGCGGGACGCGCGTGGAGCAAGGGCTATACCCGGCGCATTTGCAGTTCGCGCGGAACCAGCCTCAAGCGGGCGCCGAAAGGCAAGCTCGATGCCCTGATCGCCGACTCGAAACCCGCGCAAATCAACCACGATTGGGACCAGCGCGTGATCCAGGACATGAAGACGCGCTTCCAGGAATTCCAAGCGGCCAGCAACGCGGCTTTCCAGCAGAACATGGCGAACTTCAAGGCGCAGGGCGACGCTCGCCTGGCGGCGGGCAGAGCGTTCCAACAAAACTTGCAGCAGACAACCGACAACGCGATCGCCCAGGACCGGCAACGCCAGGCAGCCATCGACGATTCGGCCCACCGGACGGCGCTCTATTCCCTGGACCAGCAGGAATTCCGCAATCCCTCCACGGGCGAGGTCATTCGCGCCAGTAATCAGTACAACCACCAGTGGATGTCCTCCGACGGCTCCACGCTGATCCAGACCGACAACCATGGGTTCGATCCCAACGGCCAGGTTTATCCGGTAAGCCAGAGTTGGACCGAGCTGGTTCCGAAATGAGCAAGGGGCGGCTGGAGGCTTTCAGCGACGGCGTCTTTGCCATCATTATCACCATCATGGTGCTGGACCTGCGCGCGCCTGCGTCGGCGGACCCCCACACCCTGGTCCCGTTGACGCCGGTTTTCCTCTGCTACGCGTTGAGTTTTCTTTTTGTCGCGATCTACTGGAACAATCACCATCACATGCTCCAGGCTTCAAAACAGGTGGATGGCCGCGTCCTCTGGGCCAACCTGCATCTGCTCTTCTGGCTTTCCCTGGTACCTTTTGTGACGGCTTGGATGGGCGCAAACCACTTTGCCACCTGGCCCGTCGCAGCCTACGGAGCGGTTCTGCTGCTCTCCGGCACTGCCTACTTTATTCTTTCGCGTTTCTTGATCAACCTCCACGGCCGGGAATCCGTGCTCGCCACTGCGCTGGGGAGGGATTACAAGACCAAGGTCTCACTTCTCGCCTATGTGTTTGCCATTCCCCTCGCGTTTTTCAACGCCAAGTTAAGCTGCGCCCTTTATGTGCTGGTCGCAATTCTGTGGCTCGTCCCCGACCGGCGCATCGAAAAGAACCTGAGTGTCAGCAACGAGTAGTCCCGAATACCGAAAGCGTCGCCTCGCAAGGTAGTTTCACGCAAAGGCGCAAAGACGTATAGACCCCAAAGAATGGGACCCCCGCCTAAATGGCTGGCGCAGAGCGCTCTCAGCTCTGCGACAGGTTCTCGCAGCCTCGCGGCTCCGCCTTTGCGGCCCGAGTCGCACAGTTTCACTGTGCGCCAGCCAGGAACTGTAAATCGTGCCCCATTGCACGGCTGACCCCGAACACGGCGGGTTTAGGATTGCAGCAACATTCCTGTGCGCTACAATGCTTCTTTCTATGTCCACAAAACCCGAACTCTTCGGCACGGACGGCATTCGCGGCGTTGCCGGCCAATATCCGCTCGATCCCGCGACGATTGCCAAGATAGGAAGCGCGCTGGGGCCGGTGCTCAAGGACGCCGCTTCGCCGGTCCGCGTGGTTTTGGGGAAGGACACGCGCGAATCGAAGGATTGGATTTCCTGCGCGCTGGCGAGTGGCCTGGCGGCAACGGGTGCGGAAGTTTTGGATGTGGGCGTCATCACGACTCCCGGCGTCGCTTACCTGACCCGAAGGGACAACTTCTCCGCCGGCGTCATGGTCTCCGCGTCGCACAATCCTTATGAGGACAATGGCATCAAAATCTTCTCTCCCGCCGGAACCAAGCTGCCCATCGAGCAGGAACTGGAAATCGAGGCGTGCATCAAGACGATGCATGAGGCGCCGCCCATGCGCGAAGATGCTGCCCGCGGCGTCCCCGGCTGCGTGGATGAATACGTTGAATACCTCGCCGGCATGATCCCGGCGGGAGTTGCGCTTTCGCACTTTCGTCTCGTGGTCGATTGCGCCAACGGATCGGCAAGCCGCGTGGCCCCATTGCTCCTTTCGCGGCTGGGAATAACGGCCAAACTTCTGAACGCAGAGCCGAACGGACGGAACATCAACTTGAATTGCGGCTCGCTTCACCCTGAGGGGTTGGTGAAGGCGACGCGGGCATCGGGCGCGGATTTGGGCGTGGCTTTTGATGGAGACGCCGACCGCGCCATCTTCGTAACCAGTTCAGGCCGCATTGCCGACGGCGACCACGTGCTCTATGCCATCGCGCCGTTTCTCGATCGCCAGGGAAATTTGAAGGGCCGTGCCGTAGTGGGGACGCTGATGACCAATCTCGCGCTCGAACTGGCCTTGGCGGAGCAGAAAATCGGCCTGAGGCGAACCAACGTAGGCGACAAGTACGTGCTCGAGGAGATGTTGAAGTCGGGCATTTCACTGGGCGGCGAGGCGTCCGGCCATATTATTTTCTCCGACCTCTCGCTGGCCGGCGACGGAATGCTCACGCTGCTCGAAGTTCTGCGCTTACTGGCCGCGAGTGGAAAATCTTTCGATGAGCTGCTGCGTCGGTATCGGCCCTTCCCGCAGTTAATCCGAAATGTTCGCGTGCGCGAAAAGCCTCCCCTGGAAGCGATTCCCAGCGTCGCCAAGGCGATCACCGATTGCTGTCTGAAGCTCGGCGAGCGCGGCCGCGTGGTGGTTCGCTATTCCGGCACCGAACCGTTGGCCCGCGTCATGGTGGAAGGCGAGGACGCGGCGACCGTGGAAAAACACACGACGCTGATTGCGTCCGCTATTCAGACGGCGGTAGGATTGGGAAATTGAAGAGCTGTCCCTGGTCACTTGTCATTGGTCCTTTGTCCGTCACAAGTCGACTGGTGAGATGAGCAATTCGAAAGTGGGAATGATCCGAAGTTATCAACTGGCAAATGGCAAATGACCAAGGACAAATGACTCCTGTCTAAAAACACCTTTTGGATGCTTCGCTAATATTATGGATAACCCATTCAATGTCCTCAAGCCCTGGAAGCCCGGTGACACCCGCCAAATCACCGAGGGCAAGCTGAAGCAGCTCAACATCGAGGGGAAGTTTGACTCCTACTCGCGGACTTACGAAATTGATGGCCACAATTGGAAAACTCAAAGCCAGGTCAGCCAGGCTTCCGGTGAGACGCTCTATACTTTGGTCTGCGTGAACGAGTAAGGAAATCGAATTATTGACATGCTGTCCTTCGTCATGGGTCCTTTGTCCTTTGCAGGTAATTAGAGTCACTGGGAATTGTAAGGTGCAGCGAGATGGCCAATGTTGAATCGGCAAATGACCAAGGACGAGGGACCAAGGACTGCTTTGTTAGCAACCTTGCGAATAGGGAATTCATCCAAACGGCGTGAATCCAGTGGCCACCCGGAAAGGCCCACCATGAAAATTCTAGCCACCTTGCTTCTGATTCTAGCGCCTGCGGTCACCTGCTTTGGGCAGGCTCCCGCCGGGCCAGCTACTCCGCCTTCCGCGCCTCCAGCCGCCGCCCACGTTGAAAATCCAACGCCCAGCCCGGCAAACGTTCCTCCTGCACCGGTCGTTACAGACCCCCGGGCGTTCGTCGTGCCCGCCGACACGGTCATCCCCAT
>CAVTDA010000085.1:0-8216 GCA_963733285.1 uncultured Acidobacteriota bacterium | reverse complement strand
CGGACACCCTGTACGCGTCACCAGCGATACGCTGGAAGAAGTCATCGGCAGCAATCTGTTTTACGAAGGGGAAGTGATTTTGCCGCCGGGAAAATACGATCTCAAGGCAGTGGTGCGCGAAAACAAGAACGGCAAGATCGGAACCTTTGAAGCACCCATCGATGTCCCCGATGTGGCCGGCACGGGTCTGGGCTTAAGTTCCGTCATTCTGTCGAACGAAGTCAAGTCCGCAGGCGAACTGAATCGCGCGCATGTGAATCGCGACAAGAATTCACCGCTTGAAGTCGGTGGCCGGTCGATTCTGCCCAGCGTTGACGCGGGTTTTCCGTACGAACCAGTTGCTCACGGTTTATCTGCAATCGTACGCGGGCAAGGATTTGAAATCCGAGGGGCTGGTGACGCCTCCGACGGTGGCGCTGGTGTTCTTTCGCCACGGAAGAAAATTCGCCGAAGCCGGCCCCTTTAATGGGAAGCTGGAAAAGACCGCCGACCAGCGCGCCTCCTACTTTGCGCAGATTCCGCTGGATAAATTTCCGCGGGGGACTTACACGCTCCAGGTGAACGTGCTCGATCCATCCCTGGAGCGCGTGGCGTTCGCCCGCGTGCCGCTCGCCGTGGTCCCGCCGCCGGCGAGGAAGCTGCCGGCACCCGCAGGCAAATAATCACTACCCTCCTCGTTCACTTTGAATGATGCCTGGGAACAGGATATTCTCTGCCTATGGCAGGATCCTTCGCAGTTGCATATACCGAGGAGTTGGGCCGACGGTTTAGGCCGTTTTGCGAAAAGTATCACATCCGCCGCCTGGAGGTTTTTGGGTCAGCCGCGCGGGGTGAAGCCGGTCCTGGTAGTGACCTGGATCTGCTGGTAACGCTTGATGAAACGGTACCCCTCTCCACAGACGCCTTGCTCGAGATGGCAGGCGAGGCGGAGGAACTTGCCGGCGCACCGGTGGACTTTGTTCTTCGCTCTTCGCTGGAAAAATCGCCCAACCCTATCGCCCGCGATCACATCCTCTCCACTGCAGTCTGCGTCTATGCAAGCTGACTAAATTGGACGGCTCCGGGATATTCTCGATTCGGCGCGGCTGATTGCCTCGTACCTCAAGAACACAACTGAAACCGAATAACGGGTCAACACCGGATTTTCGCAGTTCGGGAGAAGGGGATGTCAATCTAATGAAAGGGATTGACAGGCGAGGGCGCATATTTTAGGATGTCAAGCGACAATTTAATATTGATTCAGTATCCCTGAATCTCATCTAGAGTGGCCGAGGGAAGGGCCCGAAGACGCCACGACAACCGCTCCGAAGAAATTCGGAGGTCAGGTGCCAATTCCTACCCGGTATGGGGGAGATGAGAGGGGGCCGTTAGACCTGCAATAAAGCCTCTTCTTACTTCGGAAGAGGTTTTTTAGTTTATAGCCTCTTTCCGAGCTTCTCCGATTTATCCCCCCACAACTTACCGGCGTGAAGATGAAACCAGGAGGATTTGTGAGTTACGCAATCCATTTGAAGTGCCGGGAGTGCGAGCGCACGTATCCGCTCGAACCCATCGCCGCCTGCGAAGAGTGTTGGGCCCCGCTGGAAGTAGTGTACGACTACGGAAAGCTTTGGTCTGATTTGCGGCGGGAAGACCTTGTCTCGCGCCCTCCCACGATGTGGCGCTATAAGGAACTGCTGCCGCTCGCGGGCGAACCCTACACCGGCCATCAAACCGGATTCACCCCGCTGGTTGCGGCTCCGCGCCTGGCCCGCGCGCTGGGTGTTCGCGAACTTTACGTGAAGAACGATTCCGTCAATCACCCCACGCTCTCCTTCAAGGACCGCGTGGTGGCTGTGGCGCTCTCGAAGGCGCATGAATTTGGATTCGATACCGTGGGCTGCTCTTCCACCGGCAATCTTGCCAACGCGGTGGCGGCGCAGGCGGCGGCCGGGCGGCTTCAAGACCTTCATCTTTGTTCCCGCCGAACTCGAACAGGAAAAAATCATCGCCACGCAGATTTATGGCGCCACGCTGGTGCGCGTGCATGGCAATTACGATCAGGTGAACCGCCTCTGCTCCGAAATCGCGCAGAAGCACGCGTGGGGCATCGTTAACGTCAACCTGCGCTCCTATTATTCCGAGGGCTCCAAGACCGTCGGATATGAAATCGCCGAGCAACTCGGCTGGCGGCTGCCGCAGAACATTGTGATTCCCATGGCGGGCGGCGTCGCTGATCACCAAGGTCAACAAGGCCTTTGACGAATTGAAAAAACTCGCCTGGGTTGAGCCGATGCATCGACGCGCTTCTTTGGCGCCCAGGCCACGGGATGCTCACCCATCACGAACGCCGCCAAGCGCGGGACCTCGGAAATCGATCCGCAGAAACCCCACACGATTGCCAAGTCGCTGGCCATCGGCAATCCGGCCGACGGCATCTTATGCGGTCAAGACGATTCTCGGAAGCGGCGGCGCGGGCGAAGATGTGAGCGACGATGAAATTGTGGAAGGCATCCGGCTGCTGGGTGAGACGGAAGGCATCTTTACCGAAACGGCGGGCGGAGTCACCGTTGCCGTCGCGCGCAAGCTGATTCGCCAGGGCCGCTTGAACCCCGATGAATCCACGGTTCTCGTCATTACCGGCAACGGGCTGAAGACCATTGCCGCGCTGCAGGGGCGAATTCCCGAGAGTGCCTTGATCCGGCCCAAGTTGGATCAGTTTGAAGAGATGTTCCTCAGCGAAGCGGCTGTGGTCTAGTAGTCGGCTTTCAGCGGTCAGCAATCAGCCCGGGCAGGCCTGTGCTCGTCGCGCGAAAATCGGTATCCGGGCGGACAAAATCAACTCAACCCTTAGGCGACCCGCCAAGCTGATCGCTGATGGCTGAGGGCCGATTGTTTCTATGAAGGAGACAACTTTGGAAAAGAAACCCGGATTTGAAACCATCGCGTTGCATGGCGGGCAGAAGCCCGATCCCGCCACCGGCGCGCGCGCCGTTCCCATCTACCAGACCACGTCGTTTGTCTTTAAAGACACAACGCACGCCGCGAATCTGTTTGCGCTGAAGGAATTCGGCAACATCTATTCGCGCATCATGAATCCCACCTGGGATGTGCTGGAACAGCGGGTCGCCGCGCTGGAAGGCGGAGTTGCGGCGCTGGTGGCCTCCTCCGGGCAGGCGGCGGAGACGCTGGCCATTTTGAATATCGCCAAGGCCGGCGACCATATCGTCTCGTCGACCAGCCTTTACGGTGGCACCTATAATCTATTTCACTACACGCTGCCCAAGCTGGGGATTCAGACTTCGTTTGTGGATCCCGGCAATCCGGCGGATTTCAAGCGCGCCATCACTCCCAAGACGCGCCTGATTTTTGCCGAGACGCTGGGCAATCCCAAGAACGACATGCTCGATATCGAAGCCGTGGCCAAGGTTGCGCACGATGCCGGCATTCCACTCATGATTGATAACACCGTGGCCACGCCCTATCTGTGCCGCCCGTTCGAGTACGGTGCAGACATCGTGGTGCACTCGATGACCAAATTCATCGGCGGCCATGGGAACTCGATTGGCGGAATCATCGTTGACTCGGGAAAGTTCAACTGGGGAAACGGAAAATTCCCCGAGCTCGTCGAGCCCGACCCGAGCTATCACAACATGAAGTTTCTAGAGACGTTCGGGCCGCTCGCCTACATGATCAAAATGCGCGTACAACTGATGCGCGACATCGGCCCTGTCTGAGCCCGTTCAATGCGTTTCTGTTTTTGCAGGGGATTGAAACCCTGTCTTTGCGCGTTCAACGGCATTGCGAAAATGCCCTCAAGGTGGCGCAATTCCTGGAGAGGCACAAGGCCGTCACCTGGGTGAACTATCCCGGTCTGGCCAGCCATCCGACGCATGCGCTCGCGAAGAAATATTTGCAGAACGGCTACGGCGCCATTCTCGGATTCGGCATCAAGGGCGGAATGCAGGCGGGGATCAAGTTCATCAACGCGCTTACTCTGCTTTCGCATCTCGCGAATTTGGGCGACGCCAAAACCCTCGTCATTCACCCGGCCAGCACCACGCATCAGCAATTGAATGCGGAGGAGCAGAAGGCGACGGGTGTTACGGAAGATTACGTTCGCCTCTCCGTCGGCATTGAGAGCATTGAAGACATCATCGCCGACATTGACCAGGCCCTGGCGGCATCGCAAGAGTAGAGGATTTCCGCGTTCGCGGTCCGCTCCCTGTTGAAAGCGGATCGCGATCCGGATGGGCCACCGGCCACCGGCAATTCACCATGGACGAGACAAGTTCGGTTGGGATTGTAAGAACCGAGTTCTTCACCTTCGCGAAGCCGCCCCAGGAAATGGTCCTTGAGTGCGGACGAAGTTTCGGCCCCATCACCCTGGCCTATGAAACCTATGGCCAACTGAGCCCCGCCAAAGACAACGCCATTCTGATTCTTCATGCCCTTTCCGGCGACGCCCACGCTGCCGGATTCCATCACCCCCACGAAAAGAACCCCGGCTGGTGGGACATCATGATCGGCCCGGGCAAAGCCTTCGACACGCAAAAATACTTCGTCATCAGTTCCAATGTTATTGGCGGTTGCAAGGGTTCGACCGGCCCCAGCTCGATCGACCCGCAGACCGGGCATCCCTACGCCCTGAATTTTCCCATGGTGACCATTCGCGACATGGTGGATGCGCAGAGGGCACTGATTGACCATCTGGGAATCGACCAGTTGCTTTGTGCCGTGGGTGGCTCCATGGGCGGGATGCAGGTGCTTCAGTGGGTGGTCAGCTACCCGGAGCGCGTGCGGCTGGCCATCCCCATCGCCACCACCAGCAAGCTCTCCGCGCAGTCGATTGCCTTCAATGAAGTGGGCCGCCAGGCCATCGAATCAGACCCACACTGGAGGGAAGGCGAATACTACGGCCATCCGATCCCGCGGCGGGGCCTGGCCATCGCGCGAATGATCGGGCACATCACCTACCTGTCCGAAAAGTCCATGCACCAGAAGTTCGGCCGCAAGCTTCAGGACAAGTCGGAATATGGCTACGACTTTCGCACGGATTTCCAGGTGGAAAGCTATCTGCGCTACAAGGGCGATCACTTTGTTGACCGCTTTGACGCGAACTCCTATCTTTATATTTCCAAGGCGATGGATTACTTCGATCTCGCCCAGCCGTACGGCTCGCTGGAAAAGGCGTTCGCGAAGGTGAAAGCAAAATTCCTGGTGATTTCGTTCTCATCCGACTGGCTGTTTCCCTCCACCAGTCGAAGGAAATCGTCAGTGCCTGCCGGCGGGTCGGCGCGGAGGCCATTTACACGGAGATTCAATCCGATTATGGGCACGACGCTTTTCTGCTGGAGTCGGAACAACTTAGCTCTTTGATTACCAACTTTCTCGCCCACGGCCGGAAGGTGGGTTCCTAGCGCATGGGCAATATGGGCGAACCCGTCAAGTTGGACGACGCCGGCACGACCGTGCGCCTGCTGCCCGAGCATCACGTGATTATCGACCTCGTTGCCGAAGGCTCGCGGGTGCTCGATCTGGGCTGCGGCGAGGGAGACTTGCTGCTGGCCCTGCAGATCAAGAAGAAAGTTCGCGCCGAGGGAATTGAGCTTTCCGAGGATTGCATCCAGGCGTGTGTGGCCAAGGGTTTGTTCAACGTTCAGCACGGGGACCTGGACGAAGGACTGGCGAATTATCCCGACAAGTCCATCGATGACGTCATCCTGACCAACACCATTCAGGTTTTGCACCGTCCCCTGTTTCTGATCCGGGAAATGGCCCGCGTGGGCAAGCGCTGCATCGTGAGCTTCCCAAACTTTGCCCACTGGCCGGCGCGCTGGCAGCTTTTTCGCCATGGCCGCATGCCCAAAACCGGCAATCTGCCCCACGAATGGTACGAGACTTCCAACATTCACCTGACCACCATCATCGACTTCCGCGAGTTTTGCCGCAAAGCCGGACTCCATATTCTTCAGGAAATTCCCCTGCGCTCATCGGGTCCCGGGCGGCTCAGCGTGGTGCGATTTGCTCCCAACCTGCGTGCCGACTCCGCCATCTTTGTTTTGGAAGCGGGGCCGGAGATGACCGCCGATCCGTGCCCCGGCGCACTACTGTTTTGCCGCCTCTAGCTGATTTCCCTCGTTGCCGATTCTCCCTCGCGTCGCTTATGATAGGTAAATCCCTTGCAGGGATGGATTTTTCCCATGAGTGAACGCATTTCAGTTCGCGTGCCCGGCCACCGGCGCCAATCTCGGCTGCCTATTTGATTGCGGCGCCATCGCCTTCAGCCTTTACCTCGACATCCGTGTCACGCCGCGCGCCGACAGCGAAATAGTCGTTCATTATCAGGGAGTCAATGCCGATCGGGTGAGCCTGGGGGCGGATAATCTGATTGCCCGGACCATGCGTGAAACGCTGCGTGGGTGGGGAAAGTCACGCGGGTTCGAACTGGAAATCGAGAACCAGATTCCCGTCGGCGCGGGCGTGGGTTCGAGCGCCGCCGCGATTGTGGGGGCACTTGCCGCCAGCTTTCATCTTGCTGACCGCCCGCTGTTCGATGAAGAGATCGTGTCACTCGCCGCCAAGCGCGAAGGCCACCCGGATAACGTCGCCGCGGCCTGGCACGGCGGCTTCACGGTCACGGTGGAATCCGGCGACCGGGTGCTGAGCTATTCCTGCCCGGTGCCGGAACCTCTCGCGATGGTGCTCGTCGTGCCCGATTATGCCCTGCCCACCGAGGAAGCCCGCAAAGTTCTGCCCGCCAGCTATTCTCGCGCCGATGCTGTCCACAATTTGCAGCGCGCCGCGGTCTTGACCGCGCAAATGTTCTCCGGACGCGCGGAACTGAACCGGTGCTTTTTTGACGACCGCTGGCATCAATCCTATCGGGCGCATCTGGTGCCGGGACTGCCTGAGGTTTTGGCCCTGAAACATCCTGATCTTCTGGGAATCTGCATGAGCGGGGCAGGCCCTTCGTTGCTGGCATTCACCCGCGGCGAGCCCGGCGCCATCGGTGAGCTGATTCAAAAGACGCTGGGTGAAAGGGGAGTTGAATCGCACATTTACGCGGTGTCTGCCGACGATCGTGGCGCCAAGGGCTGGATCCTTCCTGACGATCAACCTCCAATTCCCTCTTGAATCTTTCCACACTGCTCTGGCCTTCGCTTCCGAATCGGATTAGAATAAGGCCCCTATGGAAGAACGTGACTTTTTCAATGAAAGCGAAAGCCGGAAACCTGCCACCCTCTGCTGCACCCACTGCAAGCAAACGGACACCTATGAGGTTTTATGGCTGGTCCGAACCAAGAAGGCGGCGCTACGTGGAGGCGCGGACGAGCGCGACCGGGCCAAATTTGCCAAGGCGAAGTCTTATATGATTCGGCGCGATGACGTGATGATGTGCAAGAATCCGCGCTGCCGGAAGCGGTTTGAAATTACCGGGCAGTCCTTGGTTTTTGCCTAGGCTTTCGCCAGCTCTTTACAACATCGTTGTACTTCGATGCAGCCATTGCGTTGCAGAGCGTAAGCGGGCGATGGCCTAAGCTCCAGCCGCGTGCCTATTCTGCAATCCTTCCTTGCTGTATCCTCGCTCAATCCCTGCCAGGACCCTTGGATTTATGGATGGGGTCTAGTTACGCGGCCCGTATTCGTGGCGTGGCAGGTTCGGACCAGCGTCATCGTCTGAAGGCGGGTCCAACTCTTCGCGGTCGAAATTAAGGGGCTGGCTGAGCTGAAGCTCCAGGCTGGTGCCATGGGGCAGGACAATCTCCTTGCCGCGCGTCGCCAGAATCCAGACCACTCCCGCTGCGGCTCCCACTGCGCTGCCAATACCGAGGCCTTCGAGTGGAGCGCCCTTCGTTGCCCCGACAATCGTTCCAATCTCGGCCCCTGGTATCGTCGTTCGCGCAATCGTGCCTGCATCCTTGCCTTTCGACCCACCGCCTTCAATCTGTCCCTCTTTGGGTTTGAACTTGTCGTCGCCTTCACTGCCGAATCCCGCCAGCGATGCGCGCAATGGGCGGGTCGTGCCATTGGGAAGAACCAGCTCGTCAAACCTCATGCCCAATTGCGCGCGTCCCTTGACATGTCCGGGATGAATTACCTGCGTCACCGTGCCGCGAATGGAGGTTCCTTGGGGATGATGATGTGATTGCGGACGGCGATGGGATAGATCGACTCGCAGTAGATCGCCTGGCCGACATAGGCGGACCGGGTGTTGATCGTGTTCAACAAGATCA
>CAVTDA010000084.1:0-41926 GCA_963733285.1 uncultured Acidobacteriota bacterium | reverse complement strand
CGCTCGCGTGCTGCAAGAACCTTTTGGTTCGCCTCTTAACGAGGCGTACTTTGACGCCAACAATCCGCTGACCCAGGCCGAGCACCCGGAGCTTTTCGCCAATTTAAAGCTCTACTTTGATTGTGGCGATCAGGACCGCTACGGTTTCGACTCCGGCAACAAGGAGCTTGACCGGATACTGACCTTCAAGAGCTTCCCGCACGAATTCGTTTTGCGGCCGGGGAATCATGGATGGAGTTACCTCGACGAATATTTGCACTTCTCACTGGAATTTCACTGGAATGCCTTTCGCCATGTCATGAAGGCAGACAATGGATCAAGGGGACCCTCGTGAAAAGAGCCGCTATATGTTGCATTTTTTTGTCCATCGCACTGCTGGCGGCAAGTGGTCCGGCAAGGGCGACAACCAGCGCCGAGGAGCGCGTGCTCGACTATGTCCGCACTCATCTTCAACCCGGCCAGCCCCTGATGGTGACCGATCTCTATAACCGTGTCTTTACGCAGCCGGACGAGCGACAGGCGCTCAACAAACTCTACAACGCCTTCTTCCGCATCCCCCTCTTCGTTGCGAACTACCAGGAGAAATATAAGAAGCCGCCCACGCTCGCCGTCATCGCGCAACAGTTTGACCTCCATTCCGCGGCCGATGCGGACGTGCTGCTGCGCGTGATGGAATCCGACCCGCGCGTGCCGCAGTTTCTCATTCGCGACCCGAAGACCGGGGAGATCACGCACGTCGATGTGGACAGGATCAAATCTGACCCCAAGTTTGGCCAGGCTCTCGCGCGCCAAATCGGCGGGTGGAAGGATGCCCGCTCCCGATGCTTCGCTGACGCGGCTTGGGGCGGAAGCCTGAACATCGCGGATTTCCGGGGAAGATTGTTCTCCTCGAAGTCTGGTTTACCGGCTGCCCACCCTGCATGCAGGAAGCGCCTACGCTCGTTTCTCTCGACCGGCAGTTCCGCGCGCGCGGACTCGTCGTTATCGGCGCCAATGCTGACGAAGTTCTGGGGCTCGATTACGACGATTCCATCCGCCAGCGGTACGTGCAGCAATACCAGATTACCTATCCCATCGCCCTCTGGAGCCGCGAAGCCGACCAGCTTACGGCGGCATTTCCATTTTCCCCACCATCTTCTTGATCGACCGCAAAGGCGTCGTGCGCGGCCACTGGATTGGCTACGTCACGCCGGAAACTTTACAACGATCCATAACGATTGCCTTGGCTGAAAAGTAGCCGTCTGCACGTGGTAACTCACACGCGATGAGTCGCTGCTCGTTCGGATTAGTCACTTGTTGCCCAAGTAGTACCCTAACCTCCAAGCCTGTCTCACCTTTCCACCTATGGAATTTAGTGGATTAATCCTTCAATTGTGGGGGTTCAATCTTAGAGTTCATGGTGAAATGTGGGATAATCGTGGGGCGGGTGTGCAGAAATTTTGGCGTTGTTTGATGGGAAAAGCACGGGGTGCATTGCTACAACCGAAATCTTAGAAAGCCGTCTGCTTATCCTCACCGCAGTTCGGTTAGGCGCCGCGGCCCATAGAAAGAGCCGGCAGAGCGGCCTGTACCCTTTTCTTTTTCCTGCTGCTCCCAGTGGGACCTGCCCGATGGGTTCAGGCGCAAGAAACTTCCAGCCTGACGGGCCGTACAGTCACGAGCCTCAAGCTCCAATGTGACTGCAATTTGACCCTACAGAGTTTTCCCGGCGCAGTAGTTCAAAAGATTCAGGAACCTCTCGATCCCGCACTGATTTCCGAAAGCCTCAAGCGCCTTTATGCCACGGGACGATTTGCCGAACTGAAGGCGGATGGAGTCCCGGAAGGCGACGGCATCGCAGTCACTTTTGTTGCCCGGGCACAGTACTTTGTGGGAGTTGTTTCGGCGGAGGGCAATCCAAATTCCATCGAGGCCCGAGCCCTGGTTCACCGCATCGCGCTTGCGGTTGGGCCAGCCACTGGCGGAAGAAAATCTCACCGCTGCCCAGAAGCGCCTCAACGATTTGATGGTGGCCAACGGCTACTATCAATCCGTCATCACCCATCAGGTTGAGCGCAACCCCAATACCCTGGAGGCCAACGTCACCTTCACGATTCGCGCCGGACGCCCCGCGCGCGTGAGCTCAGTGCAATTCGGACGCAGCCGGATTCCCGTCCGAGCGCCTGATGAAGGTTTCGGGCTGGCATCCGCGCATTTATCTCACCGCCACCAAGCTGGAACGCGGACTCTACCGCTTGCGACAATTCTATGCAGCGCGGGGGCGGTTCCAGGCCAATGTGAACGTGCAGACAAAGGGTCTTCGATCCGAAGGCCAACGCCGAGAGGCTTCGTCGTCAAAGTGCAGAGTGGTCCCCTATTGCGCGTCCGCGTGCGGGGAGCTTCCATTTCATCCAGCCGGCTTCAGAACCTGCTGCCCTTGTACCACGATGGCGTGGTCGATGAGCCGTCGCTGACCCTTTGCTCGAAACTCCTCGAGGGATATTTTCAAGAGAAGGGGTACTTTGATGTAAAGGTCAAAGCCACGCGCACGGCACGCGCCAGCCCACAGCCTCTCATTGAAGTGCTCTTCTCCGTTGAATTGGAACAGCGCGGTGAATTTGCCGGCTTTGGGGTGAAAGGCAACACTGCCATACCAAGCTCCGTTTTGCTGGCGGCAATTACCCCGGCGCCGCAGGGATTGTTCCCACCTTCTCCGGTCTTCAGCCAGGAATTGATGGAGCAGAAGATTTCCACCCTCCAGGCAATGTACCAATCCCGGGGATTTCTTGACGTCCACATCTCGCCAGTGATCGATGACGAATTCAGAGGAGTATCCGGTCGCCGATTCGTGACCCTGGTGATTGAGGAAGGCACCCGGACCACCGTGGGCGCGGTCGTTCTGAATGGAATCGAGACGGAGACCGCAGAGAAAATCCGGCCGTCTCTTGCCTGCCAGCCCTCCAAACCTTACTCCCCCGAAAACGCCCACGCCGACCGCGACCGCATTCTCGATTACCTCGCGGACCACGGCTACTCTCACGCCACCGCCAGTTGGCGTACTCTCGTGGAGAACGATCCACACGTGGTGAATTTGGAATTCCAGATTCAAACGGGTATGCAGGACAGGGTGAAGAAAATCGTCATACTGGGGAATGATCACGCCACGGTCGTCTTTGGTGCAACGTGAGCTGCAAGTGCGTGAAGGCGAAGCACTTAACCAGAGTGCTGTGCAGGACTCCCAACGCCGCCTCTACGACCTGGGAATTTTCAACCAAGTGCAAATAACCCCGCAGGATCAACCAGATACGGAGACCGGCAAGACTCTTTGGTGGGCCTGGAGGAGTCCAAGCGCTGGGTCCTGGGCTACGGAGGCGGATTCGAGGTCCAGCAGTTGGGAAGCAACCAGCCGCGCGGGGAATACAAGGCCAGCCCACGATTGTCACTCAGCCTCACGCGCTTGGACGTGGGAGGGCGCGGGCAGACGTTCAGCATGGGCGGACGGCTCTCCAACATCGATACCGGGGCCAACATGGGCTACCTGATTCCCCGGCTGTTCAATCGCGATGACCTCAGCCTGCGGGTGAACGGTTTGGTGGACCGCTCGCGCGACGTTTTGACCTTTACCGCCGACCGCAAGGAGGCCTCCATCAGCATCGAGAAGCGCTTCCATCCGGGCACTTTGCTGATTGGCGAATACAGCTTCCGCCGCGTGGAGGCGCTGGATATTTCCAGCAAGATTTCCGCCTCGGAGATTCCCCTGCTCAGCCAGCCCGCCCTGGTGGGAATGCTGGGGGGCAGTTTTGTTCAGGACCACAGGAATGATCCCTCCGACGCGACGCGCGGCTATTACACGTTGATCGATGCCGGAGTGTCGTGGAAGGGATTCGGCTCGCAAGCCAATTTCCTGACGCTTCACCGGGCAGAATTCCACCTATCATGCCCTCAATTCTTTTCTGGTTTTCGCGCGCAAGACGCAATACGGAGTGGTGAGCCCCTACGGAAGCCCGTATACGATCACCGTTCCCCCCGCCAACGGCCAGCCGGCCCAGCAGATTGTGACGGATTCCATTCCCTTGCCCAAACGCTTCTTCATGGGCGGAAGCGAGTCGATGCGCGGATTTTCGATTAACCAGGCCGGGCCGCGCGATCCCGAAACCGGCTTCCCCATCGGCGGCAATGCCCTCTTTCTCAACTCGTTCGAATTGCGCACGTCGTTTGCGCGCCATCGCTTCGGCCTGGTGCTGTTTCAGGATGCGGGCAATGTCTACTCCAGCAGCCGGTTCATGCGAATTTTCAAGTTTCAGCAGAGCTCGCCCACGGATTTCAATTACACTTCCGCCGCCGTGGGAGTGGGATTCCGTTACAAAACGCCGGTAGGCCCCATACGGTTCGACGTGGGATACAATCTGAATCCCCCGCGCTTCAACGTCATCACCACCACCAACAATGTGACGACCACCGAGGTGCAACGATTATCAAATTTGCAGTTCTTTTTGAGCATCGGTCAAAGTTTCTGATTCTGGCGGCGGTGGCGATCGTCGCAGCGCCGCTGGGGTCGTTCTGCGCCCGCGCCGAAACGCTGGACAGCGTCGTCGCCTCCATCGGCCACCTCGCCGTCACCGCCAGCGACGTGGACGAGGAGTATCGCCTGGAGCGCTTTCTGGATGCCGCCTGGCCGCCGCCCGCGCCCAATCCCGCCGCCCTGGCCGCGGCGCGGGAAGCATTTGACCTACCAGTTGCTGCTGACTCGGGAGGAGAATCCCGGGCCCGCCGACCGCGAGGAGAGCGAAAAATCCGCGACCAGGCGGCTGGCGGATTTGCACGGCCTATATCACGACCCGCAACAGTTTGAGCGCGCGCTCAAGGAGCTGGGAATGACGGAGGCGGATTTGCTCGCACGAATCGCCCAGCAGGACCTGATGCTCCGGCTGATTGATGAACGCCTGCGTCCGGAGGCTTCCCCCAGCGAAGATGCCGTGGCGGATTACTACCGCTCCACCTTCGCTCCGGAATTCGAGAAGAAATATAATGGCGCCCCCGCTCCCCCGCTATCCGCGGTGGAAGATGAGATCCGCGAAGTGCTTTTGCAGAAGCGCATCAATGAACTGCTGGACCAGTGGATCGAGGAATTGAAGCCGACCACGGATGTGCGGTTTCATTCGTTCTGAACGGAAGGTGTCAGGTGCCAGGTGTCAGGGGCAAGGTGCCAGGTGTTAGGGCCGGAACTTGAAAAGCGGAGAGCAAGGCTAGTTTCGATTGTCAAAAGCCATCGAATCGGCAATTTTCGGAAAGAAGTACCGCTGATCCCGACGCGTCGGGACGGTCATCGCTACGGGTTTTTCCTGAGAACCACCCTCTCCGTGCCTCATTGTTTCGGTGGTTATTTTTTTTTTGCGGCTCAATTCGACCCAACGGAAAAACCTTCACGCCCTCATCAAAATCCACCGATAAATGATACGGGGCAGTGTCGGGGGACCAGCGAGAGGGCCAAGAGTGAATTAGCGCAGAGGAATCCGTCAGCCGACGGATTCCTCTGCGCTGCCTTGTTGTTCCCCCTGCGTTTCGCGAAATCTCGTTGACGTCCACGTTGGATTTTCTCACCAAGCCCGACACGTTTCTGGTAGCCTTTCACCATACCCCTTGATAAGGAGTTCTTATGAATTTGCTGAAAACTCCTCGCTCGCGGATACAATCGGTGATTTTGGGCCTTCTTGCGGTGTTGGCCTGCTTCCTAGTGGGCACAAGGGTCAAGGCGCGACAACTTGTCACGCAACCCAATGCCCCATGCCCACATCTGCCGCCCCGGCTCAGGAACCGGAACCCATTGGCAAACCTCTGGAGGCTCCACCCCCCACTCAATCGCCAGCGTCGCCGGCGGTTGGTAAAACATTGATTTATGTCTACCACCTGAACGAAGGGTCCAAAAGATTCCCCCGCTTTGAGATCGATTCCAAGGTTCAAGTCGACAACGATGGTCTTGACGTGGACCACGTTGGCACGTACGCAACCTATGAGGTCGCGGCCCCCTTCCCGATATCGCTGATCTTTTACTCAACATTTATCCAAAAGGTTCCCAACGGGCATGCCCTGCGTAACCAGGCCTTCGGCGGACTTTCGGTACAGGTACACCTATTGCCCCACGGTAGAAGTGCCGGCCAAGAACCCGCTGATTCTGCTGCAAGTAGATCCAGGGAAAGCTTACTACGTTAAGTACAGGCCCGTATGGAGTCCGGGTGGTGACATGAAACTGGAGAAAGAAGCAATTGGGATCAAGGACATGAAGCGTTTGAAGTTCACGCAGGCAAGACATTTTACTCCCCCGACGTTCGAGCAGGCGCTGAGCACAGTCAAAACGGGTCTGATTCACGCTGACCGGTCCGTTAGCTCGCATGCGTGCAGAGGCAGCCTTTGCAACAGATATCGGTTACCAAGGATGGGCTCCAGTACGTCGACACTGGAGTAATCGACGAAGGCTTCAAGAAGAAGGATTACTCCGTCTCATTTTCTATGCACTTTAAGGGCATGCCCTATCTTCAGTTACCAGCGGCCGGACAAATCACTCTCCGATTACCCATTGACGATTTTACGCCCGCGCCGAGCGCCAGAATGAAACCATGCGTTGCGAACCTGAATACTGTCGACCTTCCAGGATTCGTTAACGCAATCAACCGGCTTATTCGGGAAGCGTCTGCAGAGATCAAGCAACCGATGGGAACCGCCCCCACTGCTGCTCAGCACTAAATTACGTTACGAATCCAAGGGAAAGGTGGAATTCTGAAGCGTGATCGCCGCGCCCGATTGAGGCATTGAAAGGGATTTCCCCGCCAGCCCGTCGCGGAAATAGTAGGAGCCGGTTCGGAATCTTACGCGGCAATGCGCCGCGGGGTGAGGGGGTCGTAGGTCTTGCTAGTTGCAGGGGTGAAGAGTCTCTGTCAATTTCTGACATTAATTTGCGTGCCTTTCTTCCCAAGTCCGCGGAATCCGTCCGTTCAAACTCAATTCGCTGAGCCAAGCGGTGGACTTCATCCTTCCGGGTGTGTTCCAATCCTCTTGATGATTGGCAAAATTCTGCGGGGGGAGAGTGAACTCATGAAGAAAAATCACAAACTGGCGCTGGCCATGCTGGCGGGCGTCGCCATCGGCGTGAGTGGCGCCCTGGCGATTCATGCGCAGCAAATCACGACGCCACCTGCCTACGTGGTCGCGGAACTCGAGGTAACGGACCCCACCACGTATCAGAAATATTCGGCCAAGGTTCCGGAAACGCTGGCGCCCTTCAACGGCCACATCATTGTTCGTGGCGGCAAGACCCAGGCGGTCGAGGGCGCAGCGCCCAAGCGCCTCGTGGTGATCGCCTTCGACAGCGCGGAGAAAGCGCGGCGGCTGGTATGATTCGCCGGCCTATAGGGCGATCCTGCCGATGCGGCTTGACTCCGCGAAGACCCGCTTATTCATCGTCGAAGGCGTCGTTCCCCGAATGAGCGATCTGGAAGTATGGGCACGCGAGCCCCAACGAGGCGAATCTGAAATGGGTCCAGGCAGCCTGGGATGGGGAATCCGCAGTCAGGAAGGCACTGACCGTGGCCACCAGCTCGTGATACCATGAATTGAAGTGCCCCAAAAGGGCCGGACATGCGGTGCAGCGATGACGATCAAACTCAAACCCGAACAGGAACGGATCATTCAAGCGGAGATCGAGAGCGGTCACTTCCGCAGCCCCGAGGAAGTGCTCGATCATGCCTTGGCCGCATTGAAGGAGAAAGGGCACCGCCGCAAGGGCGCAACGCGACGGAAGAATCTGGCGCAATTCCTGATGGAATCTCCGCTGGCGGGCGCAGAGTTGAACCTGGACAGGCAAAAGGACTACGGCCGCCCCATTGACTTATGAGTGGGTTCCTGCTCGACACCAATGTGATTTCCGAGTTCAATCGGCGTGGCGAGCCGGACCGGCGGGTGAAACAGTGGCTGGAAGCCGCCGACACCGATTCCCTTTACATTAGCGCCCTGACACTCGGGGAAATCCGCTTCGGAGTCGAGTTGCTTCCGCCCGTAAGCGGCGAACGCAGTTGGAGCAATGGCTTGATCGGGACGTGCCGGAATGGTTTGAAGGACGAATCCTGCAGGTCGATCAGTCCATTTGCAGATCGCTGGGGATCCGTTCGGGCCCAGGCACAGATGAATGGGCGCCCCCTTTCGGTCATCGATGCCCTGTTGGCGGCAACCGCCCTCCACCACCACCTGACAATCGTGTCACGCAACGTGAATGATTTCTCGGTTGCCGGACTCGCGGTGGTCAATCCGTGGGAGGCATCCCTTCCATTAAAGACCTGCGGCGGGAACTTCCCATCAGCGAATTTCCACTGTATCAGTAATTAGAATCTTAATCGTAAAGGAAGTCTGAGTACGCGCTGGAAAGTTTCCAAACCGGTCCGCATCGCGATCATCCTGGCGGAAAACCTGCTCGTGCTGGCGCTCGCCTCCCTGTTGGTTTTGGACAGTGGGTGGTTCCAGCGCGTGCTCCAACAACGGATCGTGACCGGCATCGAGGACATTACCGGTGGGCGGGTGGAGCTTGGCTACTTCCGCTTCCGGCCGTGGCTGTTGCAAGTCACGCTTCAGGACCTGGTCATTCACGGAGCGGAAGGTCCGGGGGAGCCGCCCCTTTGTTCGGTGCGCCTGATGGTGGTGGGGGTGAGCTTCGAGCAGTTGTTACGCAGCCAGCTCCACCTGCGCTACGCCGATTTGGACGGGCTGGGAATTCACCTTCGCAGCGATCCCCACGGCCTCACCAACCTTCCCCAGCCGCGGGAAAAGACCTCGGTGCGGGAGGGCCTTGCGGGTTTGATGGATCTCTCGATTGGCCGCCTGACGATGGCGCATGCCGCCGTCTTCTGGAACGACCGCAGGGAGCCGTTGGATCTGGATGCGCGCAATCTCGCCATCCTTCTGCATCACAGCCAGGGTCACTATTCCGGCTCGCTCTCCTCGTCGGGCACGAGGATTCATTCCACCGATTGGTCGCTGCCGCCCATCCGGTTCAACAGCCGGTTCGAAATTTCCGCGCAAAGCTTTGCCTTCCCGTCGCTGGCCTGGAATACCCAGGGGATGAGCGGTGATGCCATCTTTACCATCATCCCTCTGCAACAAATCCAGGGAGGGGGATCGTTTCACGCCAATATGGAGCTCACCGCGCTCGCTCCCATCGTCCACGCGCCGGAATGGAAGGGAGGAACGGTTCAATTCGAGGGTACGGCGCGGTACCTGGACGGAGCGTTCTTCTCGCAAGGGCGTGCGGCGGGGCGCAAAATCGCGATCAACCTCCCCAATCTTGCCCCCATGCTGATTGACGCCACGGCGAATTACAAATTGGAAAATAGCGAAGTCAACCTCACAAACCTCGCCGCTTCGATTTGGGGAGGCAGAACCCAGGGTTCCATGGCGATCAACTTCCAGGGTGAGGCGATGAAGTTTCTTCTCGACACACGTCTTTATAAGATTCGCCTGGATAACTTGCTGCGCACTCCTGGCACTCCTCCCGTCTTTGCCGAGCAACTGCACCCGGTCTCGATGGCGGACGGCACCTATCACGCCACCTGGGTGGGACGGGGCGATCAATTCAAAGCGAGTTTTGATCTGACCATGAAGGAGCCGCCCGGGGTTTCAGCCAATGTCCTCCCGGTCAGTGGAATGGCGCGCGGCACCATGGCAGGCGATGACAGCGGGTTTACGTTGCGCCTGGCCGAATCGGAATTGCACACCCCGCATTCTGACATCCTCGCGCACGGAACGCTTACCCCGCGGGTTCTCTCTCCGCCGGAACCGTTGTCGATCAACCTTTCCACCGACGATTTCCAGGAGTGGCGGGCGTTCTTTCAATCGATGATGAGCTCAAACGCAGGAATTCCATTGGAGTTGAAGTCCAAGGCATTCGTCAACGGCGAGCTGGGCGGCACCTATACCACGCCATCTTTCGCAGGGAAAGTGACGTTCGGGGCATTTCGATATCAAGGCCTGGATTGGGACCGCTTGAGCGCCTCCGTGGTCCTCAACCCCACCTTCATCCAAGTGAAAGGGGGCCGAATCGAGCATCAAAAATCCTCGTTTGATCTGGATGGCTCGGCAAGCCTGGCGAATTGGGGGAATAGCCCCCACCTCGGAAATTTACTTTTCCGCGCACGCGCAGCGCACCCCGATCGAAGGACTGACGGCTGCCGCCAACACCAACATTCCCCTGCGCGGACTTCTGAGCGGCCGCCTGGATATCGCGGGAACTCCGGAAACGCTGGCCGGCTCAGGCACGGTCCGCATTGAAAACGGCGCGCTCGCCGATGAACCCTTTGACAATCTCACATCGCAATTGCGGGTTGTACACTCCGTCTGGCAATTGCAGCACCTTCGTCTGCGAAAAAACCAGGGCCAACTGACGGGCGAACTTTCCATCGAGCCCGGGCGGCGTTTTGTCTCCGGCGAATTGCAGGGAACGGGATTCCGCCTTCAGGACATGCAACGGCTTCCGGTCATCAGTCCCACGGGCAGCACGAAAGGCAAAATGGAGGGCAATCTGAATTTTGAAGCGCGCGGCCAGGGAACGCCGGACAATTTTCACTTGCGGAGTTCCTGGCAAGTGGAGGATTTCACAGTCGCCGGGACGGGCCTGGGTGAAATCCGCGGGACGCTGGTGGGCGAGGGCAACGAATTGACCCTCATGGGAGAAAACCAGAGCACCGAGGGAGCATGGCGCCTGAATGCTCACACAACCGCCGGGGGTGATTGGCCCCTGGAAGCGGACGGCGAATACTCCAGCTTGCGCGCCGACCCGTGGATCCGCGCGTTTTTCAATCACGAGTTTGGCGCGGTGGTTTCACTGGGGGTTCCATGCAAGCCCGAGGTTCGCTGCGCGCGCCTGACAAGATCGACCTGCAAGCCCACGTCAAAGACGTCGCGGTAAATTTCCCCAGCATCCAATGGCGGAACGCCCAGGCTGTTGATGTTCATTACGCCGAGGGCAAGCTGACCCTGAGTCCGTTTACCATGCGCGGACCTTCAACCGAGCTGGATATCGCCGGGACGGTGGGCCTTAGGAATGGCGTCGCGCTGGGGCTGACGGCGGAAGGAAGCGCCAACGCGGCCTTGTTATCGGTATTTGACGCCAAAATTGCCGCGAGCGGCCGCTCGACGCTCCACCTGCGCCTGACCGGGACTCCCGCCCATGCCTTGATGAATGGCGCAATGGAAATTCAGGATGTGAACCTGGATTATAGCGGGCTGCCATTCCGCTTCAATAATCTGCAAGGGACGATCAAGCTGGAAGGCGAGCGCGCCGTCATCAACTCTCTGCATGGCACCAGTGGCGGGGGCGCGGTGAATATCAACGGATTCGTCACCCTGGTGGATAAACCACGGTATGAAGTACGCGCAGATTTGAACCAGGTCCGGGTGCGCTATCCGGAGAGCTTCACCTCGGTGTTCGATGGCAATCTGCGGCTCGATGGCGGAGTCGACCAGGCGCAATTGCAGGGTGAAATCGTTGTCCGCCAGATGGTGCTGAATCAGAATGTCAATTTCATTTCCAAAATCATTGAGTCCTCAAACTCGTTTGCGGAGTCAACCCCGGCCGTTACTTCACCCATCGCGTCGATGATCCGGCTGAACGTGCGCGTGACCTCCTCCCCGCCGGTGCAATTGCAATCGCCAAATTTTCGCCTGGGAGGGGATATTGACCTGCGGCTGCAAGGCACGCTGGCGAGTCCCGTGCAAATCGGAAGCATTCACTTCCTGAGCGGCGAAACCGTGTTCCGCGGGAACCGTTATACCCTGCTGCGCGGCGATATGAACATGACCAATCCGTTTCGGACTCAGACGTATTTGGATATGGAAGTTGAGACGCACGTGCAGAGCTATGATTTGACGCTGGATATTTCCGGGGCGCTGGACCGGTTGAAATTCTCCTATCGGTCCGACCCACCTCTGGCCAATACCGATATCCTCTCTTTGTTAGCCCTGGGGTACGTGCGGCAGGAGCAGGCGTTTGGAGCGGTCGCAGGAAATCCCTCGGCTTCGGTCGGGGCTTCTGCGATTTTATCCGAAGCGCTCTCCACCCAAACCACGAGCCGCATTCAGCACCTGTTTGGTGTGAGCCGGATCAAGATTGACCCTAACGTCGCGGTGCCCGGCTTTGGCTCCGGCGCGCGCGTGACGGTCGAACAACAGGTTGCCCACAACCTGACCCTCACCTACGTGACCGACACGTCGTATTCCCAATACCGGATTATCCAGTTCGAATGGAATATCGACCCCAACGTCTCGGTCCTCGGAGTGCGGGACCAGAACGGGGTTTTCGGAATCGAATTCCGTTTCCGCCGCCGCTTCAAATAAAAAGTTTTCCCCGATTCGCCGCGCCCGAGTAGTCGACCACAACGCGCGATGTTATACTGGTTTGGTTGTCACGAGTCTCAAACGTGTTCCGGAGGCAGTGGTCCGGGACATCCGCACAGCCAATGGAGAGGTGTCCGAGTGGCTGAAGGAGCACGCTTGGAAAGCGTGTTTGGGGGAAACTCCAACGTGGGTTCGAATCCCACCCTCTCCGCCACCCTTCGCTGATGCTGCGGGTGGCAGGCCACGTTAATCAACGACTCCAAACCTCCTTAATCCCGAAGAGTCAGCGAAGGGTGTCTACCGAAGCTGCCTTATAGCGAAGGGAGACTTATAACAACCACCTAACCCCGATTAAGAGCATGCCCGTTCCAAAATATCCGCTTTTGGAGCATCGGACCTATGTGGTACGTATATTTTCTTCAACTCAAAAATGGCGATGTTTATATCGGGTCAACCAATGATCTGAAGCGCCGATTCTCATCTCACCAAGCAGGACAAGTTCTATCCACAAGTCGGAATATTCCAGCGAAACTCAAATGCTACATTGCTGTCGAAACCGGACCTTTGGCAAGAAGCCTGGAAAGTTATTTCAAGACTGGCTCAGGGAGGGCCTTTGCCAAGAAACGGTTTTGGTCCGGAGCCCCTTCCGGCTTTCCGACGATTGAAACTCCCCAAGGTAATCCACCGTACGGCCGAGCTTGCCCGCCAGACCCAGCTTTAATTGCGTAGTTCCGGGATGAGTCCTTTCATTGATTCGCGACAGGTCAAACCAATGGAAGCCCTGCACCTTAAGCCATTCAATCATCCGCCATTGCAGCAGATAGGAACCTCGGAGCTGTAATCCTTCCGTTCCCGTAGCCGCCGCCAGGGCAGTACCCCGGTCATTTCAACGTCGCCGGATTGAAAGCGCCGGGCTTGGGGGTTTCGCGAGGCTTCATTCGGTAAGATGCCACTGCGCTCAACCACCGCAACTTCACCTGGCGTAAGAAGCGATAAATGCGCCATCCCTTCGAAGTGTCCGTCGCCGCGCAGCGCAGAAAATGGGCACGATGGATGGCTCGCGAGTCCAATGCCCGCTTGCGCGGATCATCGTAATAATTCGAAATTTTTTCCTTCGTCATGCCCGGAGAGGAGAGCCAACCCGGTAGGCAGCCCGATAAGACGTCCACGTCGTTAAGAATTTTGCCCAGGCCCATGCCCGTCGACGGGCAGGCGGTTTGGAAAGCGTCCCCAATCAGAACGACTCCCGGCTGGGGATTTCCCTCAACTTGATAAAGGTCCACTCGGCCGGACTCGATTTTGCCAGTCACCCGAAACGAACCCGTCACCGCCTGCACCTTGGGAAGGTGCTGGTGAAGCATGTTTTCCGGTTGCTGAATGAATTCTCGAACCCACGGATCAGCCGCCCGGCGAAATACAAAAAGGTTGGCGCGCATGCCGTGCGGGAATCTGAAAAGGGTCAGATAATCGATGCGCAACGCCGGATTAAGCGAATAATAGGTAATCGAATCAAAATCAAACTCGGCGGCAGCGGCGGGCACAATCGTGAATCCCAGGACCACGCACTGATCCTTCTGGATCACGCGGCGGCGCAAGCGCAGATTTCCCAGCAAATTCTGGCTCACTCCCGAGGCCAAAACCACCAGTCGCGAGCGGATTTCCTCCCCTCCGGCAAGGCGGACGCGCTGGACATCGTCGGAGTTGGCAATTGCTTCAACTCTTCCCAACCTGAACTCAACGCTTGCGGGCAGATGCTCGCGCACAGCATTGACCATGTGTGGGTAACTGATTCCATACTGTTCGATGGGGACGACCCGGAAGATTCGACCCTCATACGCCACCCGCACTTGGTCTATGCGGCCGGAATACGGCAGCAGATAATCGATGAGTCCGAACTTTCGGAATAGGCAAACTTGCACCTGGTCGATTTTCTCTGCTTTAAAGACCTGCGGACAACTTGGTCTGGGGTCGACCAGGATTACCCGCGCGTTGCGGCCGAGAACGGCGGCAGCAACCGTGCCCGCCAATCCGGCTCCAACGACGACCACGTCCACGGAATTGTTATTGGCGCTCGCCATTATTATTTTCGGGGCTTCAAGCCTAGAGCGTGGATGGCGAGGAGGACTTTGCGAAAACGATGGGTTGCATTTCAAATCTCCAATTCACCGGGCGCCCGGATTACAACCTGCACAAGCCTCGGGCGTGAAGGACTTCAGGCCTCAATGATTTCGTTGCGGACGGCATAATGGATCAAGTCGCTCATCGAACGCAGGCTAAGTTTTCGCATGATGCTGGCGCGATGGGTTTCCGCAGTTTTCACGGATATCCCCAGAAGGTTCCCCACTTCTTTGTTGCTCTTTCCCTCGGCCAAAAGCTGGATGACCCGGCGTTCGGCGGGAGTCAACCGTGGCTCACAGCCGCCGCGAGCGCTATCCTTCAGATACCCTTCGACCACCTTCTGCGCGATCTTGGAACTAAAGAACGGCCGCCGCGTGTAAAGGGATTCAATGGCTATGGGCAGATCGTGGGCTACATCCGTCTTCAGCAGATAGCCCCGGGCGCCCACTCTGAGGACTTCCCGGATCAATTGCTCGGAATCATGCATGGTGAGGATCAGCACCTGCGCGCTGGGGACCTCCTTGAGGATCGTCCGGCTCGTCTCAAGGCCATTGAGGCCCGGCATGCTGACGTCAATCACCACCACATCGGGCTTCATTTCACGAGCTTTCTTGATTGCTTCCAGCCCGCTGGCTGCCTCCCCGCAGATTTCAAAGCACTGAGGCTTCGCCGCCAGAAGGGTGCGGATTCCTTTTCTCACAATTTCGTGATCGTCGGCAATTAGAACGCGAATGGGGCGCACAGAGCGCTGTTGCGTGGGCTTCCCGGCGCCTGCGACCGCTGGGGGTTTGGTCGTTTCAGCAGGGCTACCCTTGCTCCCGGACTGGAGCGGCATCGAGTAATCCATCCCCATGTTGGTTATCCTTTCGCGTGGATGTCGTACCTCAACTCCTATCCGACCATACGAGATCATCAACCTATCGATCTCTCGTCCCACAGGTGCAGGCCAGAGCCTAATGGAACCTGAGTTTTCCTCCCAGGGCTTTCAATCATGCCGGACGAAGCCCCACACTGTGTTGATCTAGCTTGTTTTTACCCTTATTGACATCGAACTACAATTCGGCAGACACCCGACTCCCAAGTCCGGTAATTACCTGTGGGCCGCCGGCTCCCCGAACCGGTTATTTCCAAGCGCAAACCGCAGGGCAAGTTGATATCGTCGCCTGGATATCCGTAAATCTGCCCGACACCCCATTCGCTTAAGCGTTTCACCAGGAAATCGATGACGGTCTCACGCATACTTCTCCCCTATTGCCAGTGCAGTTGCAGAGGCACAATTCTCATGAGCCACTGATGGCGAGGGCTTATTTGCCCCTCGCCACCCGGCTTGGCGGAATCGGACCAGGCACGGCCCCATTGTTGATAACCCGCCCCGCGAAGACAGGCGGGCGGCTTCGTCGTTTTCCAGACCTACTGCAGGCTCGCCATCGGCTGGCCGCCCCTGGGGGAATATTTCTCCAGGGTGGCCTTCAGGGGAGCCGCCTCGGTGGGAGCTGACACCTCGCCATCGATTAAGATCTCCTTGGCGCTAATCTCACGCCCGTAAAGTTCCCGGTTCGCATCATGATCCTGCTTGAATACCGCTCCCGAAAGCGAAACCCCTGCAAACAATCCACGTGTCCGTGAGTAGCTGAGAATCTCAGCGTGAAGCTGGGCATCCGTGGCGCCCTCTGCAGTACGGCCCACGGGTCCGGCCGCCACCGAGATATTCGCGCCAAGTTTCACTTCATCCTCAACGAGTTTTTTCGCCCCGGATCCATTCATCACCAGGAAGACCACATCCGTCTCCTTGCCCCCAATTTGAAATCCGATGCTTCCGGCGCCGAGCGAAAACATGGAGGGTGCGCCCCAGGGTCCGTCGCCCTTCTTGCGGCACACCAATACTCCGCGTCCATAAGTGCCGCCCACCAATAAGGCAGCCTTCACCTCGGCTGGAACAATCCCTACACACACGGCTTTTTCCAGCAGATCATGCGGTATTCCCTTGTCCGGAGTCCGCATAATTTCGTTGAGAACATTGTTGGCTTTTTCCAACTGGGTTTCCTTGGCAAAAGCCAGCCCCGACCATGCGCAAAACAGAACCACCACTGCCAGAATCTTTTTCATTTCTCCCTCCTCGGCAATACCTTCCTCGAATTTGTCATCGAATCTTCCGCGCAAACACCTTCACAAAACGTGTAGAGACCCGCGTTCTCAAGCAATCGATTCAAGCTAATCCCAGTACGGAGTCGCGGCAATACGGCAGGCAGCCCATTCCTCAAGCTAATCCTCAGTAAGGGCTTTCCTGAGTCCCGGAGTGGCCAACTGAAAAGAGGTGGGAAAAATTAATACGGTGGGCGGTCCGCAGCGCGGCGGCGTGATCGAACTCAAGCCTCAATAGGTGGAGATTGGCTGCTGATGGGGGAACGGAAGGAACCGGGGAGCGGACACTCAAACCTACGCGGGCACAATCCCATTGCGAATGGCATAGCGCACGAGGTCCGCGAGTGAATGTAAATCCAGCTTGCGCAAAATGTTGGTGCGGTGGGTGGCAGCGGTCTTGAAAGTAATGTTGAGATCGGCGGCAACTTCCTTCGTGGATTTTCCCTCGGCCAGCAACTGAACCACCTGACGCTCCCGGGAGGTCAGCCCGCCGACCTGAGTTGCGCGGCTGGAGTTTTCGGCGCATTCAGCCCTTCCGTCACGGAGAACCCCATGGCACGGAGGGTGGGGCTGAAAAAGGCCTTGTGCCGGCTGACCGATTTCACCGCGGGCACCAGCTCATGACCCGCGTCAGTTTTCAGCAGAAAGCCTCGGCCGCCGGCGTCGATCCCCTTCGCGGATCATCTGCTCGGATTGGTGCATGGTGAGGAAAAGCACTTCCACGCCCGGCTGGTTCCGGCGGATCCGGCGCGCCGCTTCCAGACCATTCAATTCCGGCATGCTGATATCCATCAGCACCACGTCGGGCTCATAGCGCTTAGCCATCTCCACGGCTTCAATCCCATTGCCCGCCTCATCCATCACTTCCCAGTCGGACTCGGCTTCCAACACGGCTCGCAAACCGCGTCTTACGATCTCATGATCATCAGCCAAGAGTATCCGCAGCGGCATTTCCAGCCCCATTCCCATATGGTTTCCCGGATTATAATGGAGCCAAGGGATACGGCTATCAATCCCCTGGAATGTGGTGAAGGGCCTTAGAACCACTGTAGGGGTGGTGGGAGGATGCCACTGCCAGATTTGCCCGTCCGCCCCCTGAGGTTCTTACTTTCCCAGCCCCCTGGCCATCGAGTCTCCCGTCCAGGACTACACAAGAACTAACTCAATCCGAATTTACGCCGCGCCTGCAGTAAAGTTTTCAAAGTTGGCGGCGTAATACTACCGTCGTGCGTATGAATATAAAGCCGGAAGATTCAGGCAGGCAAGCATTTTTTGCGGCTCGCAGGCGTGTCAGGGGATTCCCTGACAAGCCTTTGATCTTCACTCTGCGGCTCAATTTGCAGGGACATCAGGGCTGGTATTAGGTTATAGTACAACTTCATCCCATATGGCTTTGCCCCAACGGAGGACACGATGACCCGAAACCTTCCCCCCACGCAGCGGGATGAAGGCGCCGGATGAGAAGACAACTTCCCCCCACGCGCGGTCCGATCTTTTCCCCATTGCGGGGATCGGAGCCTCCGCCGGGGGAGTTGAGGCCTTCATCGAACTGCTCAAGCATTTACCTCAAGACACTGGCATGGGATTCGTGCTGGTTCAGCACCTCGCCCCTCACCATGAAAGCGTGCTGACTCAGGTCCTTCCCGAGCCACGCCGCTTCCGGTGAAAGAAGTTACCGAAGGGATGACGGTGGAACCCAACCACGTCTACGTCATCTCCCCAACACCGACTTGGCGATCTCCGCTGGCGCCCTGCGGCTGGTACCCGCACTTCCCAACCGGGGCAGCATTTGCCCATCGATCGTTTTTTCATGTCCATGGCGGAAGATCTCAAGGACCGGGCCATCGGCATCATCCTGTCCGGAAGCGCCACCGACGGCACCCTGGGCTTGAAGGCGATCAAAGCCGAGGGCGGCTTCACCTTCGCCCAGAACGGGCCGCCAAATACGACAGCATGCCGAAGAGCGCCATCGCCTCCGGCTTCGTTGAGGATGTCTGTCCCCGCGCGATATCGCCCTCGAGCTCGCCCGCATCGGCCGGGATCCCTACGTGTTTCCGGCGAGCCCACCGGCTGACCCCAAGCTGCCGGCCATTCCCGAAGGCCTTCGGAAAAGATTTTCTTCTGCTTCTTATCCGCCACCGGGTCGATTTCAGCCATTACAAAAAGGCCACCATCATCCGCCGGATTAAACGCCGCATGGTGGTCCGGAATATTGAGAGCGTGACGAATTATGTCGCCAGCCTCGCGAGCAACCGCGCCGAACTCGATGCCTTGTACCGGGAAATACTCATCAACGTCACCAGCTTCTTCCGCGAACCGGAGACCTTTGAAACTCTCCAGCAGGATGTCTTTCCCCAACTCCTGACCGAACTATCGGCTGAGTCGCCGCTGCGCGTCTGGGTGCCGGCTTGTTCAACCGGAGAAGAAGCCTACTCGATTGCCATTTGCGCCACTGAGTTCCTCCATGCCCGAAAGAGCAACGTGGGACTCCAGATCTTTGCCACTGATATCAGTGACCCGGCGCTGGAAAAGGTGGCCGGGGATACACCGAAAGCGAAGTAAGCACCATCAGCCTGGACCGCCTGAAGCGGTTTTTCACCCCGACGGAAGGCAGCTACCAGGTGAATAAATCGATTCGCCATGTCTGCGTTTTCGCCAAAAAGAACATTATCAGTGACCCGCCTTTCTCCCGCCTGGATCTGATCAGTTGCAGGAACCTGCTGACTACCTCACGCGTCGTTGCAGAAAAAGCTGATGCCGATTTTCCACTACGCGCTGCGTCCTCGGGGGTTCCTGGTGCTGGGAAGGTCGGAAGGCGCCAACGAATCTCCCGAGCTCTTCCTTTCTGGCTTATTGCAAGGCCCGGGTTTCCGCCAGAAACCGAAGGCCCTTGATACCCGCGCCTATCCCAGCTTGAACGAGTGATCCCTGCACCAAAATCCGTCGCCCTGCCTTTCCCGACGCCCGCGATTTCGACTTGCAGAAGGAAGCTACCTGTACCCTGCCGTCCGATTACACTCCTCCCGGCGTGGTCGTCAATGAGGACTTGGAAATCGTTCAATTCCACGGCCACACGGGGCCCTATCTTCACCCGGTGGCGGGAGCCGCCAGCCTTCGCGTTCTCAAGATGGCCCGGGAGGGCCTGGGGCTCGAGTTGAGGACGGCCTTCGTCAATCCCAGGCGGGGAACAAGACGGTCGTTCAGGAGGGCATCCGCCTCAATTCCGGCAACGACACCCGGGCGGTGAGCATTGAAGAAGGCCGCTCCGGGGCGGACCTGCTCAATCGCCGCCATTTCCTTGTGCTCTTTCGCGAACATCGCCCACCAGACCTTCTCCCTCCACCGCGGCCGGGGAAAAGACTGAACAGCGGGACAGCGAACTCCTGGCGCTCAGCCAGCAGCTTGACCAGAACAAGTCGGAATTGCAGGACATTATCGAGAACTTTGCGGTGCGCAATGAAGAATTCCAATCCGCCAATGAGGAGGTCCAGTCCAGTAACGAAGAGCTTCACAGACCAATGAAGAGTTGGAAACGGCGAAAGAGGAATTGCAGGCCACCAACGAGAACCGACCACCCTCAACGATGAATTACGTAACCGCAACCAGGACCTCTCGATCTCGAACAACGATCTCACCAACGTTTTCGCCAATGTGGACATAGCCATCCTCATCCTCGGCGCCGACCTGCGCATCCGCCGGATGAATCCCAGCGCAGCCGCCATGCTCAACCTGATTCCCGCCGATGTGGGAAGACCCATCACCGATCTCCGCTCCGCCCTCGACTTTCCCGGCCTGGGAGTCCTGGTTAGCCAGTCGTGGCGAGCGCCGCCATTAAAGAAAAGGAAGTCCAGGATAGTTCGGGGTCGTGGCACTCTCTGCGCGTGCGGCCCTATCTGACGGGCGCGAATCAGATTGATGGAGCGGTGATTACGCTGGTGAATATCACCGCCGTAAAAGCCGAGGCGATTGGAGCCCGCAGTTATGCGGAAGCCATCGTGGAGACCGTCCCGGAATCCATCCTGGTGTTGGATGAGAACTTGAAAGTGAAATCCGCTAACCGGGCCTTTTACGCAACTTTTTCGGTGTTGCCGCAGAACACCCTGGGCCGCGCGCTCCATGAGCTTGGGCAACGGTCAATGGAATATTCCCGCGCTGCTGCAAATGCTGCGGGAAACGCTTCCGATGCAGAAGGAAATCAGGGAATTAAGGTTGAGCATGAATTTCCGGACATCGGACACCGCGTGATGCTGCTCAATGCCTATCAGTTAAACCCGTGCCTGGTAACCCCCGCGCACCCT
This sequence comes from uncultured Acidobacteriota bacterium, assembly GCA_963733285.1. Classification (GTDB taxonomy): domain Bacteria; phylum Acidobacteriota; class Terriglobia; order UBA7540; family UBA7540; genus Bog-366. The sequence continues at coordinate 21,014 of CAVTDA010000084.1, read as the reverse complement.
CCTTGCCATCACCGATTTCACCGGGCCCCAGCGAATGATGGAGACCCTGCAAGACCAACGGCCGGCTTATCGAACACGCCCACGATGCCATCATCGTGCGCAGCTCCAACGGAACGATAAGGTTTTGAAAATCAAGGAGCCGTAAAACTCTACAGCTGGTCCGCCCCCACCGAAGCCGTCGGCAAAATCAGTCATTCCCTGCTGAAGACCAGGTTCCCCGAGGGGTTTGACAAGGATAAAGTTGATCATCAACTGATAACCAAGGGCGAGTGGTCGGGGGAATTAACCCATACCGCCCGGGATGGAACCCAGGTCATCGTAACCAGCCGCCAGATACTTCAACGGGGCGACCGCGGCCAGCCCGACGCGGTTTTGGAGATCAACCGGGACATTACCGAGCACAAACAGGCGGAGACCTTTGTGCGCTCCGAGCGAGGCCAGGCTGCGGGCGCTGGTGAGTTCCATGGACGACATCGTCTTCGAGGTCGATCCGCGCGGCCGTTGCCAGAGTGCCTGGACCAGCAATCAGGAACTTCTGCCCCATTTGAAGAATGGGTCCCCCAGTCAAAGCATTGAGGACTTCCTGCCCGTGCAAACCTCCACTCCGTTACGCAAGGCTCTTGCCCGTGTCCATAAGACCAACCAGCCGGAAAGTGTTGAGTATTCACTGGATATAGGCGGAAAAAAGGGTTGGTTTCAGGCCCGGATCAATCGCATCACCTCCCTCGAAGGCCACCGCGATACGCTGTCAGTCCTGGTTCGCGAAATCACCCCCCGCAAGGAAGCGGAACTTAGGCTGGAACAGAGCGAGGAGAGATTCCGGCTGCTGGTGGAAGGGGTTAAGGACTATGCCATCTATGCGCTTGATACGGAAGGACATATCGCAAGCTGGAATAGCGGGGCGGAGCGGATTACGGGCTACGGGCGGGACGAGATTTTAGGGCAACACTTTTCACTATTTTATCTCCCCGAGGAGATTGCCGCCGGAAGGCCGGATAAGAATCTCCAAATTGCTGCAAACGAAGGGCGTTATGAGGAGGACGGGGCCTGGCGCGTCCGCAAAGATGGCTCCCGCTTCTTCGCCAATGTCATCATCGCCGCGCTTCACGACCCGGAAGGCACCCTCGTCGGTTTTGCCAAGGTTACCAGGGATATTACCGACCGTAAGCGGGCGGAGGCGACCGTACGACAACTATCCGGCAACCTCCTCCGCCTTCAGGACGACGAGCGCCGCCGCATCGCCCGAGAACTTCACGATAGCACCGCCCAGCTCCTGTCAGCCCTCGGCATGAATTTGTCCCTTGCCGGCAAACGCCCGGGGGTCGCCCAGGACCCTCAGGCGGCAAAGCTGATTGCCGAGAGTGAGTCGCTTGCGCTCCAAGCCAGCGAAGAGGTTCGGAACACCTCGCACCTGCTCCATCCGCCTGACCTGGACGCCGTTGGGCTCGTGGCGGCCATCAGGTGGTACACCGTGCGCTTCAGCGAAAGGAATGGAATTTCCGTAAAGCTCTTCATGCCGGATGACCTTTGCCGTTTGCCGCAGGATAGTGAAATCGCGCTCTTCCGCGTCATCCAGGAAAGTCTGACCAATGTCCAGCGTCATTCCGGAAGCAAGACCGCTCGCATCCGAATTTCCCAGCAAAATGATGTCGTCAACCTGGAGATCGAGGACCAAGGCCATGGGATGCCCGCCGGCGTTGCCGAACAGAATCAGCATGGCGTCCAGTTCACGGGCGTGGGGATTGCGGGAATGCGCGAGCGCCTGAATCAACTGGGAGGCCGGCTGGAGATTTCTTCCAGCCCCAAGGGAACCAGGATAAGGGCCGTCGTCCCCAGCCCCCCACAGAAATCCTAAAAGATAACTTCGCGAAGGTTGGAAATTGCCGGTTGCCGAGTAGCCCCTGTGACATCGCTCTGCTCTCAGTGGACTCAAAGGATGAGAAGCGATAGAAACCATCCGACCTCGGCAACCCCGGACTTGGAGTGGACTGGCCGTTTCGCGGCCAGCATCACTCCCTTGAGGAGCGCCTCGATTCTACCCTCCCAAAATTGAAAAGGTATCCGGTTGACACCCTACCTCAGGCTGGAAAACCGCGTAGAGCCTGGCGCATCTTGTAGGGTTAGGGCTTGCTGTACCCGGGCCGATTGCATTGCAATCGGCAAAGGGGACGGCAAAGCCGCAGGACCAGACCGCGGGTCCTGCGCTACGTGCCGGCTCCCTTGTTGACTGGGGCTCTACCGACGAATGTGGCGTGCGGAGAAGTAATTGTCCTCCGGATGGGCCTGAGGCTTTACGATGGCTGACCCCTCAAAGGAGTCTCACCGCCACCGTCGGCAAAAGACCCCTCACCCGCCCGCCTTGCGCGGACGGCCTCTCCCCTTGGAGAGGCTTCTGATGGTGTGGGCGCTAAGCGCAGGGGAAAATCCAGATCCCTCTCCCAAGGGCGGAAATAATCAGATCCCTCTCCGAGGGGAGAGGGCAGGCCGGAATCCGTCAGCCGACGGACGGCCGGGTGAGGGGTCTCTTGTCCCGCTCCAAATGCCGCAACTGTCAAACTACGGCTGCCTCCCCAGCAGAGCCGGGGATCTCCTTCTAAGCATTAGCTCATCTGGGTCGAGTGCGCTCTAGGCCTGGATGATTTCATTGCGCACGGCAAAATGCACCAAATCGCTCATCGAACGCACGTTGAGTTTGCGGCGAATGCTGGCCCGATGCGTTTCCGCAGTTTTCACCGAGATATTCAGAAGGTTGGCGACATCTTTGTTGCTCTTGCCTTCCGCCAGAAACTGCGTAATCCGGCGTTCCGCCGGGGTGAGCACCGGGTCGTAGTTCTCGCGAGTGGGAAGCCCCAGAAACCCATCGAGCACTTTTTGCCCAATCTTTGAACTGAAGAAAGGGCGCTTCTTGTGCAGGCATTCGATCGCCACCGGCAGGTCGCGGGAAACATCCGTCTTCAGGATGTAGCCTCGGGCGCCGGCGCGCAGGAGTTCTTCGATCAAATGCTCAGAATCATGCATGGTCAGAACCAGAACCTGAGCCTTGGCAACCTCCTTGACGATCAGTCGCGTCGCCTCGATGCCGTTGAGTCCGGGCATGCTGACATCGATCACCACCACGTCAGGTTGCATCTGCCGCGCTTTCTCAATCGCCTCAATCCCATTGGCTGCTTCCGCGCAAATCTCCACCGACTGGGCGCCCTCCAGGAGCGCGCGAATACCCCGCCTTATAATTTCGTGGTCATCAACGATGAGGACCCGAATGGGAGGGCTCGGTGGCTTCTGAACCGACCCCTCAGCGCCGGAGAGTGGTGCGACCGTGAACGCATTGGGGAGATCCGTTCGGGGTTCAGGTCCAAATGGCCGTGACCACGAAATGCGCATATTGACCTCCTTGGGACGACCAGACTTTAGGCAAGATTTGGACCACTTTGCGATGGGAACTCTATTGCACTGATATGTAAGGAGATAGGCACCTCAAACAGACGGCGGGGGGAAGAATATCTAGGGCAAATCCAGGAAAAATATACATGCCTTTGCCGATTCTCTATCCGTAAAAGGACCGAGGAGGATTGCCTTCGTCTTCTTGCGTGAGATTTGGGGGGGGCCCGATCTCCTGAAGCTTCGGAGCCTAAAGGACTTGCGCGAAGCGAGGGTAATTGGCGGACCGGAATTGCGCCACAAGCGATCGTGCAACATCAACGTCAGAAGCGATAAGGCAACATCATCGTCAGAAGCGACGATTCAGCGCCATTCCCCAGTTGGATTGGGACCCCTGACAAAAAATGTCGCAAAAAAATTCGCTGCGATTTCGGCAAAAATCCTAAAGCGTTTCAGCCCTTGGTTCGCTTAAAGTATTCCACCTGCTGCAGGCGCTTCTTCGCCTCAGCTTTGGTTTTGTACGGCCCGCCCAGATTCTTGCCGGTTTTCTCTGACAGCACTTTGTACCCTTCCTTAACTTTTTTGATCATCGCATTACTCCGCGTCATGAAGCATGATTCTGGCACCGCTCAATTCCTTGGCGGCTGCTGCTTCTCATTTCCAACCTGAACGTTCTTCCAACAGCTCCAATCTGCCCATGCTCAACGCTTTCGGTCTGGTCCAGTTTCTCAGTTTCAAATACGCCCCATGAGAACGAGAATTAGCAATATCAACAACACCAAACCCAGCCCACCGCTTGGATAGTAGCCCCACGCGCGGCTATAAGGCCACGTCGGCGCGGCGCCAACGACCAATAGCACCAAAACAATAACCAAGATAGTTCCCAGCATAAGCCCTCCTCAGGAATGAACTCACGACCGGACAACGAACTCGGCCTCTCCGCATGACGGAGATTTCCATCTCCCCAAGCTCACGGCTCGAAAACCTTCTCGACTTGCCCTATTTTCTCCTGAAGATTTCCGGAGACCCGTTCGTCCCTTCCTTCGTCTTCCATTCGGCGTTTCCCCGTCATCTTGCCGATCTTCTCTTTTGCCCTACCTTTGATCTGGTGGAATTTTCCGGCTGCTTCGTCTTTAGTGCTTTGTTTCATAATCGGTCTCCTTTGCGATGGGGAATGGTTTTTGCCTGCCGCCTTTCCACCTTCTTCTGGTCATGCAGCAACAAGCCCAATACGATTTTGCTCTGTCTCCTCAATTTCCCGAAGGCACGACATGCTTCTTCGCGTCGCTTTCGCCGCCTCCGCCATTCGAGCGGCCCAAATCAAACTCTGCGCCTGAGAAGCCAGCGACGATCAAAGCTCGTTGCAATTCGACGGTTCAGAGACGCCGCGCTGCACTTCCCACACTCGTCCAATTTCTCGCGCAGATCAATACGGTGAACGACGCAATCCTGGAGCGGCATGGCCGTAGAGTTGCGGCCGCCGATCCTGGATCACCCGAACTCGCGGACGAGGTGATGAACCGCTTGGCTACAGCGAGTCTGGCCAGTGGTTACAGACTCCGCCGAATGGCACCGGCAAGGGGACGCGTGCACACTGGTGCCGCGCATGCGAGAGCAAGCTCACGCGCCGTTGATTTTGGTTGACGCGCGATTAATGCCGATCCGAGCGGGCGGAAAGGTTGCTCGATGCAAGCACGCCATCAATGTGATGAATTGAAACTTCAAAAAGCGGGGGCGCACAATGGGCGGAAAAAATACAGCCGTCTTCGGGATTTACCCTGATTATCCAAGCGTCGAATTTGGAGTCCAAGCCCTGAAGGACGCGGGATTTCGTAACACGGATATTTCGATTCTCCTGCCGCAAAATGTGGGCAACAAGGAATTCACTCATGAAAAAGCCTCAAAAGCTCCGGAAGGGGCGGCAACGGGGGCAAGCACCGGCGCGGTGTTGGGCGGAGTCCTGGGATGGCTGGCCGGCATCGGCTCACTGGCCATCCCCGGCATTGGACCCTTTATCGCCGCAGGTCCGATTATGGCTGCCCTCGCGGGGGTCGGGGCAGGCGGCGCGATCGGAGGAGTGGCGGGTGGCCTAGTCGGGCTTGGCATGCCGGAATATGAAGCCAAACGGTATCAGGGAAGGATCTCGAGCGGCGGGATCCTGCTCTCTGTACATTCCGACGATTCGGGATGGACGAAGAGAGCCAAAGAAGTCATGGAACGCACCGGAGCGCAGGATATCGCCTCCAGCGGAGAAGCAAGGGCTGATTTCGACCAGACCGATCGCCCGGTTCAGCGACGGTCAACCTCAGTTTGACTCGTACCCGGCTCGCGGCGGCGCGTATTTTCGGATAACCGTAAACTCCTGCAGGCAGGGGCAGGGGTACGCGCCGCCATGGGGATTCAAAATACTTCACTTCGTGAATTCACATCCTCGAGCTGCCGCCATGTCGACAAAATGGCCTGCGCTGATTCGGAGGGATAAACATCATGGCGATTTCCAGACAATTCTTGACCACAAGCATGTTGTTCATAACCGTTACTCTGCTGGGTTGCTCGCACTCACCCACGCAATCTCCCGATGTTTCTGACAGCATTCGCAAGTCACTCGATCAAGCCGGGCTGAAGACTGTCTCGGTATCGCAGGATCGTGACAAAGGTGTTGTGACGCTGGGGGGAAATGTTGCCTCGAGCGATGAGAAATCGCAAGCCGAATCCCTCGCGCGCTCGCTTGCCAGCGGCGAGGTGGTGTCCGATGAAATCGCGGTTTTGCCGCCCAAAGATGAAAAAGATGCCAAGGCCGTGAACTCCGACCTGGACAGTGCGATCGACAAGAATTTGGACGCTGTCCTGTTACAGAACAAGCTCCACAAAGCGGTCAAATACGAGGTCAAGTCCGGCGTGGTTACGTTGACCGGCGAGGTCAACTCTGAATCCAAGCGCGCCGAGGCGGAGAAGCTCGCGGCTGCCATTCCCAATGTAAATCAGGTCGTCAATGAACTGCAGGTTAAGGATCAAAAGGCAAGTTCGACGCCGTAATACCTGTCGCCGAAACATAGCAGTCGCATGAGATGTTGGCGGGAACTGACCAACGATGATTAAACCTGAAGGGGGAACTATGCCAGAAAAGGAAACTCTGGAGAGGGCACGTAAAGACGCACAAAAGGGCAAGTCGTTTTCGACTCAAGCCGGGGAATTCGTTCGCGAAGAAATGCACCACATCCGGGAAGGAAAGCACGGAGCCAGGTCAACCAAGCAAGCGATCGCCATCGGGCTTTCAAAGGCGCGGCGTGCCGGCGTGAAATTGCCTCCCCCATCAAAGGGTAAAAGCTCTACAAGGACGCGAGTGCAGGCGGAGCGCGACTTATCCAGGGGCCGGGTCGGGTCTCGAAAGAAGCCGTCGGCTAAGCGATCGCGGGCAATTCACAAGGCGCTGATGCGAGAGGGCCATCAAGCGGCTTCGCCCGGCGCTCTCGCGCTCCAGGCCCGGCGCAGCGCCCGGAAGCGGGGACCGGCGGCTCGACGCCAAGCCGCCGCAAAGGCAGTTAAAACGAAGGGTCCCAAGGGGCTTCGACGCGCGGCCCGCAAGGCGGCTCGCACGCGTGCATCGGCTTGACGCAATGAGGAAATCCAAGATCAACAAGAGATCTCGATTCCTGGTCGAGGCTCCTCAAGCATGAAACAGGTCCCGGAGGCATCTAAAATGGTCGATTGCCAATGCGATTATGTTCCTGATGGCCCGATCATCACCCCCACCGAAATGATCTGCCCCGCGTGCAAGGGCGGTGTGACATTCCTATCCGCCGATGAATTTGAGAGTATCCTTAGGGCCGCCTTTCTCCAACAGTCAATTGCTGATATAGCCAAGCATGCAGGGCTAACAGAATCTTGACGCGCCATAGACGGCCATGATTCCCCGCGTCGTTCCATAGAAACCTCTCTTCCATCCAGTTCGCCACTTGAAAACTACAAGCGGCTCACAGGTCAACAAAAAGTGCCAGGATTCTGGGCACTTTTTGCCGCGGTCGATGCATCACAACATATGTCAAATGATATGGATACCCCCGCTGCCCGACCAGCAAAATCGCTGGGAATCATGAAAATGCTGAGGCCGCATTTCCCGGCCTTGGCCTTGGCGTTGGTTGCTGCGCTCGGTGAAGGGGTCGCCAACCTTTTGGATCCGTGGCCGCTAAAAATCGTCCTGGATGACGTTCTCCGCTCTAAACCAACACACGGTTGGCTGAATCGCGTGATCTTCTCCCTTACCGGCACTGACAGTTATTCCATCCTGAAATTCGCCGTCATTGCGGTGTTCCTGATTGCACTATTGGACGCGGTATGCTCATTCACGGAAAAGTATCTCACCACCAGCGTGGGGCAGTGGGTGATGCACGACCTGAGGCGAACGCTCTATTCTCATATTCAGCGGCTTTCCCTGGCCTACCACGATCAAAAGCAGACAGGTGACCTCATTACGCGCGTTACCAGTGACATCGATGCGATCCAAAGCTTCATCGCCTCGGGCCTTCTCGGAGTACTCGTCGATTGCCTGACCCTGTTGGGTATGGTTGGAGTCATGTTTTATCTTAACTGGCGCTTCACCTTGATTGCGCTTTCAGTGGCCCCGGCCCTTTTCGCCATCGTATATTCCTACACTCGCCGCATCAAAAAGGCCGCCCGCGAGGTAAGGAAGAAAGAGGGGGAAATGGTTTCCATCGTCCAGGAGGTCTTATCTTCCATTCACGTCGTCCGGGCATTCGGCCGGGAAGACTATGAACAGCGCCGCCTGGAAGAGCGAAGCCTGCAAGGCGTGGAGGTCGCCCTGCACGCCCGAAGCCTCAAGGCTCGGCTTTTGCCCCTCGTGCAGATTACGGTGGCGATTGGAACCGGCCTGGTTCTCTGGTTTGGAGCGAGGATGGTGCTGGAAAGCGCCCTTTCAGTGGGGTCGCTGATCATTTTCATTTTCTACCTGGAGAAAATGTACAAGCCCATGCAGGACCTCTCCAAAATGACGGATTCCTATTCAAAGGCAGCGGCAGGCTATGAACGGATTCGCGAAGTGCTGGACACGGACAATCAGATTAAGAATAATTTTAATGCAGAATAAGCAAGATAGTGACCAAGATGCCACAGATAAAATCTTGGGAAGTTTCTGACGAGTTTTGGGCAAAGGTAGAGCCGCTGATACCCGTTCGCCGGCGTTCGGCCAAGCGCAAGTATCAGCGCCGGGCGGGGGACGGAAGCCGATGCCGCCGCGCCAGGTCTTTGCCGCGATCGTCTATGTGCTGCGCACGGGGTGTCAGTGGAAAGCCTTGCCAAGGGAATTTGGAAGTGCCAGCGCGGTCCATCTGCATTTTCAACAATGGCACCGGGCGGGATTCTTCGTGGGCTTGTGGCGGGCGGGATTGGCGGAGTATGACGACATGGAAGGGATTGCCTGGGACTGGCAAAGCGTGGACGGGGCGATGGTGAAAGCGCCCTTGGGCATCGAGTGCGTGGGGGCCAACCCACGGATCGGGGAAAAAAAGGGCGCAAGCGAAGTTTGTTAGTCGACGGGCGTGGCGTCCAGCTGTCACTCGTCGCGAGCGGGGCCAACGTGCATGACGTGAAGCTGTTGGCGGCGACGCTCGACCAAGCGATCCGCGCCCGCCCGGCCCCCCGTAAGAAAGCACTTCAGCATCTTTGCGCCGATGCGGGTTACAGGGGGACACCCGCTCGGCAAGCGCTGGAGAAACGCCACTATCAGCCCCACATCAAACAACAGCAAGAAGGCGGAGGCGAAGCGGAAGCGGCCAGGGTACAAGGCTCGTCGCTGGGTGGTGGAGCGAACCCATTCGTGGCTCAACCGCTTTCGCAAGCTGTTAGTGAGTTTTGAAAAGACCAAGGAAGGCTACGTCGCGCTGTTGGCCTTGGCCGCGGCCATGATTTGTTGGCGGCAGACAATACTAGATGGGAAGCGTGCGCGACGGGCCCCGCGTTTTAAGGGAGCAGTTGAGCTGGACCATGTGAGCTTCGCCTACCAGAGGGACACGCCCGTGCTAAAGGACCTGAGCATGGCTATTCAACCCGGGCAAGTGGCGGCTTTGGTGGGCCCCACCGGCGCGGGCAAGTCAACCATCATCAGTCTAATTCCGCGTTTTTATGAGCCCGATTCGGGCATGGTAAGGATCGATGGCATCGACGTGCGGCGCTTCACGCAAAAGTCGTTGCGAAGCCAGATCAGTTTTGTCTTGCAGGACACCGTGTTGTTTCACGCGCCGATTTGGCAAAACATTGCCTACGGCAAGCCTGAAGCCAGCCGGCGGGAATTGCTCCGGGCCGCTGAACTCGCCAACGCCTCCGAGTTTATTGAAAAGCTGCCGGAAGGCTACGACACCATGGTGGGTGAACGCGGCGTAACCCTTTCCGGCGGCCAGCGCCAACGCATCGCCATTGCCCGCGCGATCATTCGCGATACCCCAATTCTAATTATGGACGAGCCAAGCTCCGGTCTCGATGCGGAGTCGGAAAGGATGGTTTTTGAAGCGCTGGACCGCCTGATGGAAGGCAGGACCAGCATTGTGATTGCTCACCGCCTGTCAACCATCCGCAATGCCGATGTTATCTTCGTTGTGGACAATGGGAGCATCATCGAGCGTGGAAAGCACGAAGACCTTATGCGGCTGGGCGGAGTCTATGCGAAATTTCACGAAATCCAATTCGCCCCGGCGGCAGAGACCTCCGGCAAACTGACCGGCAATTATGCGGTTTGAGAGAGTCCTTCGTAACCTTTCAGTGATCCGTCGTTTGCGAATCCCTGAAATGTGATTTTCAGATCTGCCCGAGGGCAGCGATTCTTTCCTCTACAACCTTGCTGAAACCTTTGGTTTCCTCGGACGAGTAACCCGCCGCCCGGAATGCGTCTTGAATCTGCTCAGGTGAGAGCTGCGCCAGGACTTGGCCCATCCAATGAACGTCGCTGCGCGGGATGCGCCTGCCGATCCACCTCATATGCACGCGCATGAAGAAGTCGAACGGATCGAAAACATCCAAAAGGAAGGGGCATGAAGGCGTGGCAAAATCCACATAAGCCGGAGTTGTCTTCAGGATAAACTTCGAACCATCGTAAAATTTGAGCGACCCGTCGGTAGCCGCGCGCCTCCAGCTAACTCCCGTGGTTCCGAATGTCGCCCCGAGGTCGCTTACGATAAACATTCTTTCGGGCCCGGCAGATCCTTCCGAAGGTTTCACGGAATAGATGGCGTTGTTGATATCCTTGGTATCCCAATTGTTGAGGATCGCCATAATCACCCGCAGGCCATTCAGTTCTCGCGTGGATGAGAACGGGTTGTCTTCCCACTTCCAATCGCCCACCTTTTTTTCGCCGGACAAATAAAGCTTGAGACGGACGTTGTGCGCCGCCCCTCCGGGTCCAATGAATTGCCGCCCGCGATGCAGGTGCTCGGGCATGCCTTCAACATGCAACTCCGGCAGGAAGTAGTCCTCGCTGGCGGAGTAACCGGCGGCCCAGACGAATCTTGAGGCCACAGTTTCCGGGCGCGCCTCGGCTCCCATTTTGACTTTCCAGCGCGCGCCTTTTTCATCGTGGCAAATGAACTTCGGGCTGGTGCCTTTCGTGTCTTCCTTCTCGAAGATACAACTGGTCTGGGGCGCGTGGTCTTCCCCACCGGGACCATAAAATAGATTGCGGGTTTTAATGTCCACTGGGTCGCGCCAGAGAATCGTCGCACCCACTTTGCTGGTTTCTTCGCCTGGCTTTCGGTCTCGGTTCTTATTCTTTTCGGACCCCATAGCCGCAACCGGCAGCATCAGGGCTACTGTAAGGAAGATGATCAACGGGCGTTTCTGCGGCATCGGAAACTCACTCTCTCGGGACCTGCGTTCTTGCCGATGCTAAGGCTGCAACAGGAATGATTCAATCCGCGCTTTATTGTATTGGCCTGTAGGGTCTAAACCCGATAGCTCGCATCCCGTAAAATCGGGATGTTGCTAATGAACTCCTTCAGCTACATTCAACTGGCAATCGATGTAAGAGTTCTGATAGGGCAGAGCGAGTGCAACCTGAAGTTCCGTCGGCGAGATAGGCGCGGCGGGGATTCCAGGCGGGATGCCGAATGCCGAACCGCATCAGGTGACAGCTATGAGACTTTTCGTGCAACCTCGTGACGGAATCACGCCCGTAATCGAAGGCATCGAGAATGCCAAGAGCAGCATTGAGATTGTAATCTTCCGATTCGACCGCAGCGACGTCGAGCGGGCTCTTGAAAACGCCGTGGCCAGGGGGGTCTCCGTCCACGCACTGATTGCATACTTGAATCGCGGCGGCGAGAAGAAGCTACGAAAGCTCGAGATGCGGCTGCTCGAAGCCGGGGTGACCGTGGCGCGTACGTCGAATGATCTGATCCGTTATCACGACAAGTTCATGATCGTCGACGGAAAAGAGCTTTACCTCATGGCTTTCAATTTTACCTATCTGGATGTTGAGCACAGCCGCAGCTTCGGTGTGGTTACCGAGGAGCCCGCATACGTCCAGGCGGCTGCCAGATTATTTGAGGCCGATACGCAACGCCGCCGCTACGTTGCAGAATGTGAACACTTTGTGGTGAGCCCGGTAAATGCCCGCAAGCAGCTCGAAGCCTTCATCGCCGGGTCGAAGCGGCAATTGTTGATTTACGATCCCAAGATCAGCGACCGCGCCGTCAGCCACCTGCTGGAAGAACGCGCTCAAAACGGTGTCGAGGTCAAAATCATCGGGCGCCTGACGCGTCGCATTAAGGGAGTATCGGCGCGCCGATGCTCCCTGCGCCTGCACACGCGCACCATCGTTCGAGATCGTCGCGAAGTGTTTATTGGAAGCCAAAGCCTGTGTGAGGCAGAACTCGATACCCGCCGGGAGGTGGGCATCATCACTGAGGATCACACTGTCGCCGAGGGCGTAATCAGGACGTTCGAGGATGACTGGGCGAAAGCAGAATCCAGCCAGGCCATGCCGATCATCGACGAAGGCATACCCGCCACCAAAGCCGCCAAAAAGGCAGTAAAAGCTATCGCCAAGGAATTGCCGGCCATGGCGCCCATTCTTGAGGAGGCGGTTAGAAAGGTCGTGGGCGATGGCGTCGAGATCAACCTCGACGCCGGGCAAGTGGAAGAGACCGTTCGCGGCGCCATCACTGAAGTTGTTAAGGAGGCGGTGGAAGATGCGGTGCAGGAAGCGGTGGACAGGAAAGAAAACAATTTGGAGAAGTTGAAAGCTTAATTCTGAGCAAGGGTCCACGACCTTCCCTCCATCTTTAAACTTTCTGGGAGAAATCGAACCAACGGCCCCACAAATGGGCACCCTACGGGGGATTATGATTTCGCAATTCCCAAGGCCGCGCGCACGGGTGTTGAAGGGGTTGGCCGCGGGAATCATGATCGCCTGTTTCTGGCCGCACAAGGCGACTTCCCAAAATGGCGTTAACCCTGACGCGGCGATCGTCAATGAGTTTGAAAATCGGGTAGCGGATTACCTGAAGTTGCGCAAATCCGCTGAGGATGGATTGCCACCACTGAAGAAGCCCACCGAGTCTCCGGAGAAGCTCCGCCATCACCAGCATATGTTGAGAAAGGCAATCGCGGCCCAGCGCGCCGACGTCGTCCAGGGTAACATCTTCACTCCGGCGATCAGCGCCGAATTTCGCCGCCTGATCGCCATCGCGTACCAGGCGGACGCCCAGCATATTCGTCAGAGCCTTCTACGCAGCGAGCCGGGAACGCGGACGCTGAGCCTTCGCGTCAACCGGGAATATCCCGATAAGGCGCCCCTGCAAACCACGCCGCCCTCGTTGTTGCTCAATCTTCCTCCCCTGCCCCATGGAGTGGAATACCGGGTTGTGGGCCCGGACCTCATCCTTTTGGATTCCGGCGCGAATCTGGTCGTCGATATAGCTCCCAAGGTTATTCCCAATGAATAGCACGGCAAAGATGGGTCTTGGGGCCTGGACGGCGGTCATCGCTTGGATGGCGTTCGTTCTGGCGATGGCGGGCGCCGCCTACAGAATCATGGCGCCGATGCCGGCATTTTACGTCAGCGGATCGCAATCCCTCCCCAACATTCCGCTCAAGCCCGACTCGGTCCGGTTTGCGATTATTGGTGATAGCGGCACCGGGGATTCCTTTCAAGTGGAGGTCGCCCGGCAAATGGTGAAGGCGCGGGAAAAATTTCCCTTCGATTTCGTGGTGATGCTTGGGGACAACATCAACGGAGGGCATTCCCCCCAGGACTTTTTTCTGAAATTCGAAGAGCCTTATAAAGAACTGCTCGATGCCGGCGTGAAGTTTTATGCATCCTTGGGCAACCACGACATTCCCGCCGAAAGCCTCTACAAGCCTTTTAACATGGGGGGACACCGGTATTATGCCTATAGCAAAGGCGCGGTCCGTTTCTTCGTTCTGGACAGCAACTACATGGACCCCCCGCAACTCGAATGGCTGGAGAAAGAACTTCGCGACACAACTTCACCCTGGAAGATCGCCTATTTTCATCATCCCTTATACTCCGACGGCCGCTTTCATGGCCCCGACACCGATCTGCGCGCCCGGCTTGAGCCCTTGTTTCGCAGGTATGGAGTCAACATCGTCCTCTCAGGGCATGAGCATGTTTATGAAAGAATCAAACCGCAGCACGGAATTTATTATTTCATTCTCGGCAATGCCGGCGAGCTCCGTTATCACAACCTCAGGCTTTCCCCCGAGATGGCTGCGGGAGATGACGAAGATCGCTGCTTCATGATGGCGGAGGTGGCGGGCGATGAGTTTTATTTCCAGACTGTCTCACGCGCCGGCGACTTGGTGGACTCCGGAATCATCGAGCGGCAACAGACACCGGACCCGGCCGGCAATCAGCCCCTTGCCCGGGCAATCCCCATGCGTACCGGCGTCTTACTGGAAGCAGCGCGACCTTGAGCCGATCTCCGGAGCCTCAACTGATGAAGACATCTACGCAGCGAATCCCTCTCAGGGTCGCCCGGTATTTGCTCGACGGATAATTTTTTCAGGGTGCGGCAATTTCGAATGGAAGACACACCTTTCGCAACCTCCTGCAGGTTCCTGCTGGTCCTCCCTAACCAATTGAGGGGATTCGTCGAGGTGCGCCTGGTAGAGCTTTGGAAGTTGCCGTGCAAAGGCAGTCGTGGATAAAGCAATTTCCGCGCGGCGGCGGAGAGAGGTGAAAAACAGGCAATGAGAAACGACATTTGGAAAGGAGTCCTGCCATGAAAAAACTGATCGGCGTCGTGGCCGTTGCTTTGTTGATGTGGCCAGCTTGCAGCAATAATTTGAATCGGGCCAGTCAGAATGAGAATAACGATGCCGAGACAGCAAGGCACCAAAGGCTGGCTTATCAGGCCAAAATCGAGGCGAAGCTCCGCGACTTTGACCGCGAGGTTGACCAACTTAAATCGAAGGCGGAACAGAATAAGGCGGACGGTAAACAATTAGACCAGCGAATGGCCGAACTGGAACGAAAGCGCGAGATTGCTCACCAGAAGTTGGAGAAGCTTAGAACCTCCAGCCAGGAAGCCTGGGCGGATATGAAAGCGGGGATTGACGCGGCCATGCAAGACCTTGAAAGCGCCTACGACAAGGCCGCGGCGGATTTCAAATAGCCGTAATTGAAATGATGCACCTCTGCTTGTCATGATGACAACGAGCCATCCTCGTGCCGGCTCATCTGGCCACCCGCGACCGCATCTACAGCGCAAACCTCGTGCAAGACTTTAATAAGTTGAGTGTAAGTTTTTTAGTCAGTTCGTTAAAGATAAGGCAATCTGTATTTTCTACATAGCACCCGAAGAATGGACCCAGACAGCCCCCTTACGGCATCTTCTCCACAGCGCCCAACATATTGAGAAACCTGAATTTACTGGAATGTCTCGAGTTATGGTGGGGCGCGTGCAATTCAAATGTCAGGGCAAGATGATGATACGGAAGGGAGGTTGATGCCGGGAAAGCGTGAGTGTGCCGTCGCAATGAAGGATTGGTTGCTGAGGCCTGCTGATGATGCTCGTTTGCAACGCAGGCGGGAGTGGCGATCCCTAAAGCAGAAATCTGGGCACGCTCATTTCGCCCCTTTCCGGGGAATCGTGACGGTTTCAGTTTGGATCAACTTCGTCGAGAGATGCGGGGGAGCCGCAGGAGTGACCATCATGATTCGAGGAAGGAGGTTTAGGATGGCGGGAAATAATGCGGCAGTATTCGGGATCTATACCACTCACGCAAGCCTAAAGATTGGTGTGCAAAAGCTCAAAGATTCTGGATTCCGGCGCAGCGATATTTCGGTGCTCTTTCCCATCGCTTTAGAACAAGAAAGAGATGATCCCGGGAAGATTCGAAAGGCGGGCGAACTTGCCCCAGCCGACACGACTACAGATACCGGGGTGGCTGGAGTCATGGCTGAACTGGAGACCGTCAGCACCTTGTGGCTTCCGGGCTTGGGACACTTGATCATCGCAGGCCCCATTGCCGCAATCCTCCTTGGGTCTGACGGCGGCGTGGAGGGACTCGCGGGCAGACTGACCAGCCTGGGAGTGCCGGAGCGCCAGGCCAAAAGCTACCAGGAACGGCTCAAGCAAGGCGCGATGCTGATCTCCGTTCAACCGGACAATGGATACTGGAGAAGACGGGCGCTAGAAATCATGGCGCGAACCGGCGCGTTGGAGATCTTCCCTGGCGAACCAGGCTCGGACGTTTTTGTAATTCATAACCCTTCTCCCACTTCCCCGTGAGATTTTGATCGTGAGCTCCTAAGCAAACGCACTCTTTCCAAGACCCGATCCGTTTCTAGGGGGTCGGCTCGCCCTCCATTATCCGTTGATTGCATGCGATCGGCCTGGGTAGAGCGAGCCCTACCCCTACAGTAGCGGCCGCGTCTTTTTCCTGACTCAGTTGGCGGTTGTCAAAATGCCAGCTCCGTCTTCCGAATCGTTCTCCCCTCGCGATCAACTTGTCGGGTCATGGCAAGAGGGATTGTCAGGTCAAACTCAATTTCAACCCGCATGGCGAAATCATCAGATGCATAATCGCTGTCGGGTAAAATCCCACCATGCGATGTAAGGTAAAAACCGGGTGGCAGTGTGGAATTTTTCGCTAGGGCGTGTTCGCAATCGTTCGGAATCAAATCGCGGCTCCTCCTCAGACTTCGAGCAAAGCTCCGCCTGAACCTGTTTGATAACGCATGTATATTCAATGTTTCAGGAAAATAAGAGCGGGTGGGAAAGTGAGTAGTTGTCGCAAGGAAATTGACTTGTGTCAATTTGGAACAAGAAGTGCTACAGTCCTTCGCGAAAGAAACCTGTTGTTAGGGTCTAGGGGACATCGCGGATTCTTCCTTCTACTGCTATTTAGCCCAATTTCAGTCTGCGTCAAGGGTAGCCCCAATTAAAGTCAACAACCTGGTTTGCACCACACCATCTGAGCAGGCGTAGGCAAGGTCATCTGTCTACCGAAGTTCAGTAATGATTCGTGTGATTGCGATGTCCGGATTCCGAGCATCGGATCGCAGAAATTTGCTCACCCGAATCCTAGGGGGAGCAACTGGGGAGAACCTTGCCCATCGCCGGTGAACCACAACTCACTGCAAACAATGACAATTTGTCGATATGGAGGATAGAAGGCATGATCTCTGGATTCATTCAAAAGATGACTGCGACGACGGCAAGGAGGGCCTTCAATTATGCTGCCCTGATGTTACTGACCAATGGATTTATCGTTTTGAGCGGGGGACTTTTCAATTGCTGGGCGGCACAAAGCGTCAATGTCAGCGTCAGCGCCAACCTGCAAACTCTGGTCAATCAATACCCTGCGGCCACCACTTTTTCACTGGCGCCCGGTTTTCATCGCCTGCAAAGTGTTACTCCCAAGGCCGGGGATGCCTTCGTTGGGCAGACCGGGGCGATTCTCAGCGGCGCTAACCAACTGACGACCTTTTCGAAAAGCGGGTCGTATTGGGTTGCTCAAACCCAAGTCACGAAGGCCGGGGCTTACACGGGTACGTGCCTGTCCACCCACCCGGCGTGCATGTATCCGGAAGACCTCTTCTTCAATAACGTTCCCAAAAACCGTGTTGCCAGCCTCTCCAAAGTCGGTCCTGGCTATTGGTATCTCGATTACAGTACGGGCAAGGTCTACATGGGTGACAACCCCAGCGGCCAGACGGTGGAAATCAGCCTTGCGGGCTACGCCTTCACCGGTGGCGCTGCTTCCGTCATCATTGAGAACCTGACGATTGAGAAATATGCCTGCCAAGCCCAAAGCGCGGCCATCAATGACGCTGCGGGAGGCACCTACTGGACGATCGAAGGCAACACAATCCGGTTCAATCACGGCCGTGGTATCAGCAGCGGCAATGGAATGTATGTGGTCAACAACAATATCTACAGCAATGGGCAGTTGGGGATGGGCGGGGGCGGAAGCAACATCGATGTGCAAAGCAATCAGATTTCCTACAACAACTATGCGGGGTACGACTACAACTGGGAAGCGGGCGGGATCAAATTTTCCAATGTAAGGAATCTAACCGTCCGATACAACTACTCGCACAATAATGCCGGCCCGGGCTACTGGAATGACATCGACAGCCAGTACGTGACTTATGACCAGAACCAGGCCAGTTCAAATATTGAGGCTGGAATCATGTCGGAGATCAGCTCTAACATTACGATCAGCAACAACTACATCTGGAATGACGCCTACAATCCCAGCGGCTCCGGCATCTGGAATGGCGGCGCCATCCTGATCAGCAACTCCTCCGACGTCTCGGTCTATTCCAATTCGGTATCCAGTTCGATGAACGGCATCGTGGGAATCCTTGCCAACCGTGGCGACGGTCCCAATGGCCAGCCGTATTTACTGCAAAACGTCAATGTGAATAGTAACCATATTACCCAGAACACCGGCTTTGCCGTGGGCATTGCCGTGGAGGGCAGCGGATTTGATAATTCCGTCTATACAAGTTGGAATAACGAATTTCAGTCCAACACCTTCACTCTGACAAACCCGACCGGCGACTACATTTACTGGATGAATGAACCCATGACATTGGCGGCCTGGGGTCAACTGCTTTCCCTCTTGTAGAGCACTAGCCGTGTCCTGTCGGTGGTTTTAAGAGGGGCGTGCCAATGGGCAATGCGTTGGAGCCTATTCCCCGGCTCTAGACCCACTCGAAAGCATCATCGGTCTAGTTTCATGAATGGGGGACTCGATCAGTTTGGTGAATTTCCCCGCTAGGAGGACGGCTAGGGATTTTCTTCCGTCGACCTGCAATCAGGAAAAGCGCCTCGAGTCCGGTCAGCTCCAGGGAAACATTCCAGGCGAATTGGGAACCATACACAAGATACCGGCGCCAGAGCCTTCTCGGCTCAGTAGCCAGCCGGAAGAGCCATTCGAACCCGTTCTCACGCATCCACCGAGGGGCTTGCCGGGTTCTTCCGGTGAAAAAATCGAACGCAGCGCCCACACCCACCAGGACGGGAACTCCAAGGCGGTCGCGATACTCCGCCATCCATGCTTCCTGCTTCGGAGTGCTGAGTCCCACCCACAAGACATCGGGGCGACACTCGCGCAGAAATGTGAGAACCTCCTGCTCTTCGTAGGGAGTCAGATGGCGAAAAGGGGGAGAATAAGATCCTGCCACGCGGATGCCGAAGCGCCGGTGCAAAACTTTGCCAAGCTGATCGGCAACCCCGGGCGCGCCTCCATAGAAGTAGTGGGAATACCGGTCACCGGTCCGCCGGCAAAACGTCTCCATAAGCTCCGGGCCATACACCCGGCGGCGCATTCCGGATCGGCGCGCTTTGCCGACCCAGACCAAAGGCATGCCGTCAGCCACGACCAGCGTCGCGCCGTTAAGCACGTCCTTGAAGTGCGCACTGTGATGGGCTTCCATGACCCCGTGCATTCCGGTCACGGCAATGTAATTCCCCGCCTGGCGGCCTTCGATCCATTCCGACATTCGCGAAACTACGTCGAGAATCTGGACGGCATCCACGCGTACGCCCAGAACCGTGAAGGACGCCGGCTGGGGCCTGAGAGGCGCGCTGCATCGGTCACGCGGCGTAAGATATGGCTTGTTGGTAGATGGACATGAGGGTTGCGTAATTGTTTTCGGCTGTATATTTTTGTTCATACTCGAGTCGGGCCGCCCTTCCCATATCTTTGATCTCTGCGCAATGATCCCAGGCCCAAGCCACCTTCTCGGCCAAATCCTCGGAATTTCCGGGAGAGAAATGCAGACCCGTAACTTTGTCAGCGACGATCTCCTGCATGGAGCCGAGTCGAGAGCAGACCACCGGGGTGCCACAGGACATGGATTCGAGGATCGTCATCGGAAAGTTCTCATAGTTTTCGCTGGGAAATATGAGCACCCGCGCGCTCTTGATGGCAGCCTGGGCAACATCGCTTCCCACCTGGCCCATAAAACTCACGTTGGATAAATTCAAGTCCGCTGCCAGGCGCTCAAGCTCCGGACGGAGTGGACCATCGCCCAGTATCCGGAGCGGGATGCGAGTGCCGAGTTTCCCCCAGGCGTGGAGCAGGGTTGCGACGCCTTTTTCCGGCCAGAATCGGCCGACAAATACGGCGCCTTCCCCCAAGTCACTTTTGGCTCCCGGATCGGGAGCAATGAAGTTCGGCTTGACCGTAATTTTTTCAGCGGGCAACCCTCCCTCGGTGAACTTGCTGCGGGAAAACTGAGTCAGAGCAATATGCAGAGTCACCCTTTTCGTCCAGGTCCCCGCCTTCCGATGCGCCGCCAGCATTAACGCCACGGCGGCAGTCGCGCCGGCGGGATTCGCGATAACACCCGTGCAGGATTCCTTGCCAAAGTCCCCCTTGCCGGCATCTTTCACAGACCTTGCCATCGCGAAAGTAGGTCGCGGCAGGGCACAGGAGTCGAAAATTGTGGAGGGTTTGGACGACGGGAATTCCGGCTCCATAACAGGCGGAGAATATCGCCGGAGAAATTTGGAAGAAGGTGTTGTGAACATGGACAATCTGAGGCTTCTCAGCCCGAAGTAGCTGCTGAAATTGCCGGTATGAGTCGCTCGCCCAAACGAACTTTGCCGGCAGGCCCAACCTTTTCAGCGGCGAAATCCAGGCGGCTCACCATTGCTCCTCTGATAGGTCACTACTTCGTGCCCGGGCTTTCCAGAAGTTCACGCTCCTGGACGTAAACCCGATCCTCCCCGCCCGGATGCTGGTAGTAGTTATGTACGAGAACAACTTTCAAGATGCTTGCACCTTCCTGTTACGTCTCGTCAAGATCCCGGCCCCTTTCGTGAGGAACCGCCAGGTTTGTCCGAATTATGATTCCGGCGAATCGTAACGTGCCGTGATGAGCTGGGGGCCGTGCCGCAAATTGCGCCCTAAAAGGGCAGGAGCGGATAGGCTGGGAACGCTGCCGGAAGAATGGCGGGAGCCATACTGTTCAAAAAGGTTGAATAAGGGAACGTGGACAATCCTGAAGATTCATTCGCAATGTACGATCAGACCGTCTTGCGCAGCCAAAGTGATGATGGGAAGTGTTTTTCCTGATGGTACGCTCTAATGACTCTTTTAATTGATCCGGACTCTTGCAGTGAAGGTAACTCTGGCACATCAGTATT
>CAVTDA010000083.1:0-7165 GCA_963733285.1 uncultured Acidobacteriota bacterium | reverse complement strand
CGTCTTCCGGAAGTCCCAGAGGAAGCGGTCGCTCGCCTCGGCACTCTCCACCACCCGTCCCGCAAGCACGGGCATCCAGGGCAGAGGATCATAACCGCGGCGTTTCTTGAATTGGGCGATGATGTCGTCGGTCCAGTTTTGTGCCCCCACCTCCCAACTGTCATTGATCACATAATGAAGCCCGCGCTTGCCGATCAGGTCCGCACCCACCGCCTGCTTGTAGTTTTCAAGGTAGGCGTTCATGTAATTCTTCACATCGGCGCCGTTGAGCTTGTCCACCTCGAGGCCGGTGGCTTCGACGGTTGCAGGTTCATTGGTAACTCCGAGCAACGAATACCCAAAGCGCAAAACGACCCAGTTACCCGGAGGCGGAGTCCAATCGAGCGAGCCGTCCGGGCGCAATCGCGAAGTCAAATCCACAACCGACGATTTCTCCACCGTGCCGGCACTTGCATCCGATGGAGTCGAGTATGCGTAGAGGTCCGCCACGGGAACGAATGCCGCCTTCTCTTCAAACCGGTTCACACACGCTCCCGGATGCAGCAGGAGCGTCGCGATTTCGTAGTGCGTGGGCGCCGGGCCAATGCGCCGATGCCTCTCTTCCTCGCTCATTGCCAAAATCCAGTCCGGCCATTTCGGTGCGGGACCGCGCTTGAAGACAAGCCGAAAGAACTTCGCCTTGGCGGGGGGAAACGACAAGGTCTCCTCCGGCGCGGGTCCATCTGGAATTTCGATAATCGTGCGGAAATTCTGCCCATCGTCGCTGGCTTCAAGCGACTTCTTCGGGAAATCAATTCCGGCCACGACCCCCGCCCATCGATCCATTCCTTTCATGGAGACACTGATGGCCCGCATGGTCTGGGGTTCGGAGAATTCATACTGGATCCAAACGGTTCCATCCGCAGTGGAAGGGATCGTCAAATTCGTCGTCTCTTGGAGATTGCCGTGAGTAAGCCGGTCAAGATCCACGGAACCACTGCTGGCCGTCACTGCAGGATGAAGTGATTCCAGCGTTGGATCCGTTGCCGGGCGGCGATAGGCAATCACCACGCTATCAGCGTAATATTGCGGCGTGGGCTTCGAACCCTTCGGCGGCGGCTCAGGATCATGCGCCCCGAGACTCTGAAAGGGTCCGGTGATCGTGGGCGGATGCACGAGCTTGCCTGCAAAGGGATTACCGCCTTCGACGAAGGTCTCGCTCCAAACGTACTTCTTCATGCCCTGGGCAGGCGGAACCCACGGTCCGCCCGACTCGCTCCAACCCGGCGATCCGGCGATGGCTTCCTCGAGTCCCAACTTGGCGGCGAGCTCGGTCGCGTATTTGAAAGCGTCTTTCCACTCGGGCGTCATGTAGATCAGTCGCTTGTCGACAACTTGGGGGTATCGAGTGCCGCGTCAAAATTCTGGAATCCGCCCAAACCCACGCGATGCATCCACTCCAGGTCCAGCTTGATTCCTTCTTTGGAAATGTTCCCGTTCATCCAATGCCACCAAACGCGCGGACGCGCTCCCGCGGGCGGGTTCTTGAAGCCAGCCTTGAGGGAGTCGCCAGCATCGGCTTTTCCCGGGGCTGGCGTTGTTTGGCCAAACGCACTGGCTGTGCCAAACAGCGTCGATATCAGGGCGAAAAGCATGAATCGAGAAATATGAACGGACAGACAGCGGATCTTCAGCATGAAATCCTCGCAAAAATGGAATTTTTGCATTCCGGCGTGTCATCTTAGCGCCGATGACAATCATCCACAAACATCATTTTGCCCTTGGCGATTTTTCCGGAGGGGAAATTGAGCGGTCAGGAAAAGGGCAGCGCGGAGCATGTTGGATGCAGGCCCGCGCTGGTTGTTGCAGATGCCCGGCAATCACGGGGTCGCGTGATTATGGGCCAGACCAACTTTACATCGTCAGAACAACGCGGAACTGCGCGTCTCCGCTCAGCATTCGCGCATAGCCCTCGGCGGCCTTTTCCAGCGGATAGGTTTCAATCATGGCCCGAACGCCGGTCAGTTCGGCAAAGCGCAGAGTGTCCTCGGAATCGGTTGGAGTGCCCGAGGCCCAGCCTTGAATCGCTCGACTTCCGTTAATGAGTTGCAACGGTGTGACCTCGATGGCATCCGATGCCGCCCCGACCACCAGGAGCTTCCCGTTTGGCCCCAATCCGTCGATCAGTTCGGACATCGATTTGGAGTTTGGCGCTGTCGCCAGAATGACCTGCGCGCCGCCCAG
Organism: uncultured Acidobacteriota bacterium; assembly: GCA_963733285.1. Lineage (GTDB taxonomy): Bacteria > Acidobacteriota > Terriglobia > UBA7540 > UBA7540 > Bog-366. The sequence continues at coordinate 4,942 of CAVTDA010000083.1, read as the reverse complement.
TTTTTGCAGTTCTTCTGCCGCCTTGGTCGCCTTGCTGTCGATGTACACGCTGGCCCCGAGTTTCTTTGCCAGTGCTGCGTTCGCGGGCCCGCGCCCAATCGCCGCAACCTTGTAACCAAACTTGTTCGCGAATTGAATTCCCAAGTGCCCCAGGCCGCCGACTCCCTGCACCACCACCAGATCGCCGGGCAGGGCGCCACTGTGCCGCAGCGCGTTGTAAGTAGTAATCCCGGCGCAGAGCAGCGGCGCCGCATCGACGTCACTCAGAGATTCCGGTATTGCCGCGAGCGCCTCGATGGGCGCCAGCATGTATTCCTGGTATCCGCCGTCATAGCTGATTCCCGGGATTTTTAGATTTTTGCAGTTGCGGAAATCTCCCCGACGGCATGAAATACACGTGCCATCCTCGCCCCCGTGCCAGCCCACTCCGACACGCTGTCCGGGCTTCCACGAAGTAACCCCGGTGCCGACCTCATCGATGACGCCCGCCACTTCATGTCCGGGAATGCGCGGATATTGAATCCCCGGCCAATAGCCTTCCTTCGTAAGCTGATCGCTGTGGCAGATGCCACAAGCCTGAACCTTGATGCGCACGTGCCCTGCGCCAGGCTTGGGAATCTCGCGGTCGACAATTTCGAATTCCCCGCCTGCCTTGGAAATCTGTGCGACTTTCATGAGTCCTGGTGCAGCTTTTGTTGTGGCCATAAATCCTCCTACGAATTTTCAGACATTGTTGTAAAGCCCTTACGAATTCTCGCCATGCGATCGAACTCCAACCCTTGCGTCGCGAACCGTCAACCTTTAAAGGCCATTTTCGGCTTCACAGAAACGCCGAGCTGGAGCCGATTCCATATGTAGATCCACCACGGATTTCGATTTTAGTTCGAGCTCCGGGGGCCTCTTTCTGACTGTGTAATGATTTGGATACTCCCGACCGGGAAAAGGTTGAGGAAAAGGCGTTTTTTTTGACTTGCCCCAAAGTGGCGCCCGGTCGGCAGAGTTCCGGTCGAAGGGATTGGCCCCAACCGTAAAGCTTTCTGCCGGCAGCAGCACTACTCAATAATCTTCAACTTCCTCCCCACCTCGGCCAGGATGTCAAGGGCGCGCGTTAATTCTTCCTGCGTGTGAGTGGCGGTAACGATCGTGCGGATACGCGCCTGCCCTTGCGGAACCGTGGGGAAGCCGATGCCCTGGGCAAAGACTCCGGCGGAGAAGAGCTGGCGGGAGAACTCGTGCGCCAGCGCCGCATCGCCGACAATGACCGGAGTGATGGGCGTCTCGCTCATGCCGGTGTTGAAGCCGAGTTTGGCCAGTCCCGCTTTAAAGAACTTCGTGTTCGCCCAGAGATTTTCAATCAGTTGCGGCTCTTCTTCCAAAACTTCGAAGGCGGCGAGGCAAGACGCGGCCACCGACGGTGGATGCGACGTGGAAAAGAGAAACGGCCGGGCGCGATGGTAGAGGAAATCAATCGTGTCGCGCGTGGCGCAAACGTATCCGCCCAGCACGCCGATGGCTTTCGAAAGTGTGCCGACCTGAATGTCCACGCGGCCGTGCAGGTTGAAGTGATCGACCGTGCCGCGGCCGTTGCGTCCCAGCACGCCGGAAGAATGCGCATCGTCAATCATCATGATGCAGCCGTACTTTTCCGCGAGTTCAACCAGTTGCGGCAGTGGCGCGATATCACCTTCCATCGAGAACACCCCATCGGTAATCAGCAGCTTGTGGCATTTGCGGCCGGCGATTTCCTTCAGAATTTTTTCACAGGCCTCGACGTCCTTGTGGGGGAAGACCTTGATCTCGGCACGCGACAGGCGGCAGCCATCAATGATGGAAGCGTGATTCAGCGAATCCGAAATGATGATGTCTTCCTTGCCCAGAATCGCGGAGACGGTTCCTGCGTTGGCCGTGAATCCCGACTGGAACACCACCGACGCTTCCACGTGCTTGAAGCGCGCGATCTTTTCCTCCAGCTCCATGTGGATTGACATCGTGCCGGCGATGGTTCGCACCGCGCCCGAGCCCACCCCGAGCTTTTCCGTGGCCTCCAGCGCGCTCTTGCGCAGCTTGGGATGAGTGGTCAAACCCAGATAATTGTTGGAGGAAAGGTTGATGACTTCGTGGCCGTCGAAGCGCGAAACCGGAAGTTGCTCGGTCTGAAGGATGCGCAGTTTTTGAAAAAGCTTCTGCTCACGCAGTTTGTTCAGTTCATCAGTCAAATATTGCAATTGGGCTTTGGGCATGATGAAACTCCGGAGGATGATTCCATAGATTTTCGAAGGGTCATGATAGCACGGCGGAACGGGCAGGCGAACGTGGGTGAAGCGGTCAGGCGCGGCTTATTGGACTTTGTGACGCACTTTATCGAGGCCATCTTTGGCGAGAGTGTAGTCCGGTGAGAGTTTCAGCGCTTCTTCAAAGTGTTGACGGGCTTTTCCGTACATCTCCTTGGCGCTGTAGACTCGCCCAAGGTTGTAGTGCGGGTAGTGGTAGGACTCATAGCGGCGGGATTGCAGCGAGCGCTCAAGCCACGGAATCGCCTCGTCGAATTCACCCTTTTCGATCAGGTAAGCGCCGATATCGTTGTAAGGATTGCCGAACTCCGGGTCGATTTGAATGGCCTTCTTGCATTCGGCAATCGCATCGTCAATCTTGCCTTGGAAGCGGTAGGTCCATCCGAGGAAGGTGAAGGCCTCCGCCGTCGGATGCAGATCCAGGGATCGTTTGTAAAGTTCGATGGCCATGTCGTAGTCCCCGCCCATCTGGTATTGATAGGCTTCTTTAAGTAGGTCCCACGCGGCTTGGAGTTCTTCTGCGCCCATAATGGAGTGAAAAACCTTCTCCATTTGTAGTTATCACACGCATTCAGTGTTGTCAATGACAGGAGGGCGCACCAAGGGATAGCCATCGAAGAAGTTGATTAGCTTGTTAGAGTTGGGGGCAAGACGGTGGCGCCTATGGCTATTGACATGACCCGGAACGCGTCAATCGGGGGCATGTCCTTCCGGCGTGGTCCCACCATGGCCAATGCCGCTATGAGGAATCTGGTGTTGGAGAGAATACTCTGACTTAAGGTGAGTTGTCTTCTCATCGGCCTTGGCGAATCCGTTTAACCCGCAAGACTTCGGGTGAATTTGACACCGAACGCTGGCGTCATGGCCCTCCCAGCCGCGAAGGTTTTGTGCGGCTCAGCCGTCCTCCTTACGGGATTCGAAGTAACTTCTCACATACTCGTACATTTCCGGCTTGTTACCGTTCCATCGCCAACACCCGCTGGGGTCCAACGCGATATCAGTAAATGGATCGAACACGAATTTGCCCAATCCTTCGTTGCGGGGCGCATATTTGCGGTTTCTTAAGTCTCCGTGCCACAAGTGAAGGATGCGCCCGTCGACAAAGCCCACGCGCCCCTTTGCGGCCTGATAAAACGGCCGGGCCCAGGCCAGGTAGTGCTCAATCTGGCGCCCGCGCATTGCCACGGCATTCATGCCGCTTTCAAAGATTCCCAGCGCTGCGCACAGAATCGCGCGGTCACCCGAGCCGAGAATACAGGCGTCGTAGAGGCCATGGGCTTGCAGCAGCTCGCGACGGGCCCCCCACGCAAGTCCCGCCGTCGAATTCAAGGTCAGCGGTGCGTCGGATTGGCTAAAGTCGTATTCGTGCGCTTCGCCCATTGCGATCTTGTATCCAACCGACACGCTGGTGGAATCGTATCCGCCATTACCTTCCAAGGGTATCCGCGCTCCACGGGAAAGATTGCAGCGCTCACGGTAGAGCTGAATCAAACCGAATTCACCAGATTTCCCAAGAGCCCGCTCGGCGTCTTCCACCCAATGCCGGTTGGTGAAAATCACATCACAATCAACCCAGGCAACATAATCGCAATCATCAGGCAGTGAATTCAGCGCTATGTTCAGCAAACGCTCCTTCTGCCACATCACGTCTCCGCCCGCGATCTGCACGACAATTTCAGCGTCGTCCGCGCAAAGCTCAAACTTTCCGTTCAGTGACAGCTCCACAACGGCCAGTGGCGGCGCGAGGTCCGATCTGAAAGCCCGATAATTGTGCAGCCGGCTTTCATATCCGGCGGGGTTGAAATAGGAGGTGATGGCCCAAAGCATATGAAGTGTCACCTGGCCATGGGGCTAAATGGGCGATTGCTTAATGAATCGCGCCATTTTCCAATGTGGCCCCAGCGGCCAAAACACGGGGCTGTTGACCAGCAAGGAGTATCGCCGTTGACACGAAGGGTTGACGGGCGCGCATGAGCAAAAAAGGAGAGCCCATTGCCGCTCCAACTCAGAGTCCTCACCCCGGGAGTTCAGAGCACCCCATCAGGCCCGTGCCGGGTTTCCCGAACTTCGGACGAGCGTTACCCCATCGCCAAACGGCAAATCAAAAACCTGTAAACCGGAATTATTCTTGAGCGTGTCAATAAAACACTTTACGCGATGCTCGTAGAGCCGGTCTGGTCCATACATTCGCGAAGTACGGACTCTCACGCTATCGTGAAACAGAAAAATCCCGTCGGCCGGGAGCCGGCCTGCAAAAGCCTCGTAATCAAAGCGGACCTGCTCCTCCGAGTGGTAACTATCGACGAAGACGATGCCAACTTCTCCCAGTGAACGATACTCTTCGGTCAGCACAAATTGTTGGGTTGTCATTTGAAAATGCCCGATGTTGGTTGCCCCGTAGCCCCCGAAGAACTTTTGCACCCCCAATGGATCTTTCCAAAAGTCATCGACAAGTGAGGGATCGATAAACCAAACCCGTCCTCCCTCGGAGTTGTCTGCCAACGCCTTGCTAAAAATCAGGGGCACAAATCCGCGGAAAGAACCGATCACGATGACCTTTGTGGGACGCAGAATTCGACCCAGCGCGTAATACAACCAGCCCAGCCCGAGGTTGGCATCTTCCGCCCGCTGATGGTGGCCCATTCGGAGCA
>CAVTDA010000082.1:0-17395 GCA_963733285.1 uncultured Acidobacteriota bacterium | reverse complement strand
CACTGCCCGGCCCGCCTTGGCAGCAGGCGCCACTTGCACGCCCCCTCAAACCCTGTGCTCCGCCCTGTTTGCAGTTCCCACCTCGGCCGAGTCCATCCTTCCAGCCAATGGGTATGAGAATCCCGGAGCTTTCACGTTCAATCTTCGTCTTGCCAAGACGTTTGGTTTTGGGCGCGCGGTCGAACGACAAAACAGCAATCAGGGCACATACGGTGGCGGAGGCGGTGGGGGCCGGCGTGGCGGCGGAGGAGGCATCGGCGGTGGTTTGGGTCCGGGTGGGCTGTCGGGCGGAGGGGGCGGAGGCTTCCGGTCATTTTTTGGGCCGGGCCAGGGAACGACGCATCGCTACAACCTCACACTTAGCGTGAATGCCCGAAATCTTTTTAATAACTACAATCTTGGCCCCCGCATTGGCGTCATCAATTCGCCGCTTTTCGGTCAATCGAATTCCCTCGGGGGGCTTTTCGGCGGGGGCGGAGGATTGACCCAGGCGGCGAATCGGCGTATCGATTTCCAAGCGATGTTTTCCTTCTAAAGGATAAGCCCCGTGCTAATACAATAGCAAAGGCTTATCGGCTATAATAACCATCCGCCAGGCATTTGCAGGAGTGTCTTGTTAGCCAAATCCAGCCTGTCAAGCGAATTCTTAAGAAACGGACATAATTTGAACAAAAGATAATATTGTATTTATATGACTGTGTGGTTGACATGCCCCCCTGATTGGACAAAGATAAGCATATGAGTTTCGATCTGGGGAGCCACGGGGCACTGCATTCGCAAGGTGAACCGTGCCGATTAGTAGTGCGGAAGGAAAGAAGCCTTTCCGAAATCTTACAGTTTTCAACCGCCGGCCTGGAGATTGGCCAGCAAGTCGTCATCATGGCAGGTGCGATCTGCCTGAAGGACATTGCTCAAGGTCTCAGCCAAATGGGGCTCAAGACCGATGCCCTCCTCCACAGCGGACGCCTGGTCTTTCTGACAGCGCCCAACTGTCTGGCCGAATTACTCGTCCAGCGAACCTTTTCAACGCTCAGCGCTGCATCGTCATGCAACGGTGATGCGCTGGATTACGGATTGGTCGTGGGTTTATGGAAATGGCAGCGACGTGGCAACCATCCGCGAGTATCAGCGGCGGGTGCATGAATTCATCCGCCCGTTTAATGCCATCTCCATGTGCACCGTGCTCTGCGAAAAGGTCCAGCGGCCCGATTTGCTGGCGATGCTGGTAGACCACCGGCGCGTGGCGAAAACCGTTGAAGCTGGCCGCCGCGAATGGCAGTCCACGCGTAGAGCTTCTGTAAGTCCTTCGGACGACCAAAGGTTCTGAATTTTAGGGCCAGATGTGGAATTGTATTCACCGGGGTTCGGAGTTCGGGATCATAAGGCGCCACAGTTTTCGTTTCCCGCGCAAGTGGTTCACCCTGGTGCATCCCGTCCCAAGATGTAATTCCCCAAACCAGCACATCATCAATAGAACTTGCCGGTGTAATTGGTCGGATTGGCCGGGAGATTTCCCAGATTATTCCCCCCGTAACCCGCCTGCCCGTTGAAATTTGAAATCGTAGCCGGCCCCACATTCGTCGACGGCGCCAGCGACTGCACGTAGACATAATAGGTTCCATTGTAAAGCCGCAAAAGGTAGTTTCCGGATGGGTCGGTCAAAGACTCGGTAATCACATCGCCAGTGGTGGAATCGATGGCCTCGACATCCGCCGCATAGGCGCCATTGCTATTGAGGGTCACGCTTCCGCTAATCCCATTCCCGTTGGGGTTCCCGGTCCCGGATAGAGGTGCCCCACCCCAATGATGTCATCCGTGCTCAAGGCCGTTGAATTCCCACGCTACTCGTATCGCCATAGGGATACATCACCGCGTGGGCGATATTGCTGTGATCGAGCCCCAGCAAGTGGCCGAACTCATGCGTGGCGACGGTTTGCAGGTCGAATTGACTGCTGGTGGGCGATGCCGTGGCAAAGGTGTGGGCGGGATTGAACATGATGTCGGCATCAACAATGCATTTGCCAATGGGGCATGGCGTGGTATAGGTCGGGCAGTTCGACCCGGGGACAAATCCCTGCGGCGTGGTGGTCAGCAGGGTGAACGCGATAACCCCCGTGGGGAAATCGCCGGAGTTGGGATCGGAAAAACCGATGACGTTTTTGCAATCGAGGGTTGGCGCCGCCGGAAGCGAAGCGCTCGCCGCACCGAAACTGAATTGAATATTGGTTGCCGCCGTACTCGTCCCCGGTTCCAGGGCCCCGGACCACGTGCTGAAGGCATCACCGAGCACAGTGGAGGGCGACACGCTATTTTTCACCACCACGTTGGCTGGCGTGCTGGTGAAGTTCTCGTTCCATGTGATCGTGGGCCCGCTGCCTGGCCACAGGGTATCCGCGAAATTCCCGGCGGCGATCTCGAAGATCTGGAAATTCGTGGCCAACAACGCCGCGGCGGAAAAAATCCCAGCATCGCGATTCCGGCTAAAACTACGCTCTGACGCTTCAGCCCTACTCTCACGGTTCTCACCTCAAGTTTAGAATTACATTTCGACCGCGCAGGCCTCCGACTGACTCGTTGTTCGTCGCCGAAATCTCAGCATGAACGCCGCGAATATTGACCTCATCCCAATGGATCGTCCAGCTTCCGCCGCTGAGCACCGCATCGCCTTCCACTTCCGTTCCCGCCGGAATCACCACCGTGGTGGTGGGAAAAACTGCGCTGTGGTCTTTCCGTAAACATGGGTGCGCCCCGACCCGCGGGATTCCGCGTAGGCAATGGAAACCGGCAGTCTGAACCCATGGGGAATTTGAATGCCCGCGCTCACAATTGAGGAGACGTACTTGTGAAATCCCACCAGCGGCACGGTGCCCGCAGGGTTTCCCCCACCGCTCACCAGTCTCTGAATCGACGCCTGGTTTAGCGGCAGCACGACCCGTTCATCGTGCGATGCCGCATCTTCATAGATGGGATAGGCGCCCTGCGACAGGCCCACCACGTGGTACTCGGAGTCATTGTCGGGTTCAAGAAAGAGTACGTATTCGCCCTGGGAGCGCAGATACACATCACCCATGACCTGGTTTGCGTTACTGGGCCCACTGTCCCTCCCAACTGCCGCACTCGAATCGTCGACGACGCGTTCCCCTTGAGATTTGCGATATGGCTCGAGGGTGGTCGTCGTCTCAATTTGCGTGTGCGTGGCATTCCACCCGCTGACCTGGCTTACCACGCGGGCCTGGACGATGTCGCTGGATGCCTGCGCGAGCTGTTCCATCGACATCGAGACCATCGAGGTCGCGCGCGCCGGCGCCGCCGATCCCAGCGCCACCGCCAGAATGGCCAACCGAATCAGGATTCTGCTCTTCATCGCTTGCATCCTCTTAATTGACGATTTGAATTGCCCCGATATAAACCTGGGTTTCGCCATTGCCCAGCGTCACCACGATGTCCCGATTGCCCAGCGGCGCCGACGAAGTCACGGCAATGGGGATGAAGACGTTCGTCTCGCCGCTGACGGGACTGTTCGGCTGTACTGTCCCCACCGTCACATCCACTGTCGTGCGGGGATGCGTCACGCTGACGGTTAGTCCGGAGGCTAACGCCGAACCGTCCGACGTTGTGAGTCCCTGCCCGATCAGCCAGATCGTGCAGGTTGAGCCGCCGCAAAAACTGGTCGCCGCACCAGAACGGGAAATCTGAATCCCCGTTACCGACGCTCCGCATACGTTGGGGGTGGGATAGTTGCAGGTCCCGACATTGGCAGTCCCAAACGTCGTCGTCCGGCTGCTGAGGCTAAAGTCGATTCCACTGGCTTCACCACCCGTTACCGCGATCGGAGTTGGTGAAGTGCCGGTGGCGGTTATGGTGACGGTCAGCGAAGCCGTCTCACCCGTGCCGCCTTGCGTTGCGACGATCACAACCGGATTGTCGTTTCCGGGGATGGCCACAGGCGCAAGGAACGTGTAAGGCGAGCCTGAGCCGGAAATGGTTCCATAGGTTGCGTTGCCGTTCGAGATACTGTTCACCGTGAAGCTCAAGTTGGCTGGCGCGCCCGTCACCACGGCGGTAATCGCCAAGCTCGCCCCCGCCTTGACATTGGCCGTACCGGCACTCGAACCATTAAGGGTCACGGTAATCGAGCTCGCAGCGTTGACGGCAAAGTTGACGCTGTTCGAATGGCCGCCTCCCGGCGCGGGATTGGTAACGACTACAGCGTAATGCCCTGCAGTCAATTGGTCTGCCGCACTTAAGGAGATAGTGAGCTTGGTGGCGCTGACAAACGTTGCCGCGTGCCCCGCCCCGTTGTAGGTTACGGTGGAATTGCTGACAAAATTCGTTCCGTTAATGGTCAGAGTCTGCGCCGACGCTCCGGCAGTAGCCGATGTCGGCGACAGGCTGCTGATGCCAGGGGTTGGATTGTTGACAGTAAAGTTCACCGCGGAGGATGCGCCTCCTCCCGGGGTAGGGTTGGTGACTACCACCGGATAGGTTCCGGCCGTGGCTTGGTCCCCCGCGGTCAGGGGAATCGTCAACTGGGTGGAGTTTATAAAAGTCGCTGCATGCGCCGCACCGTTGTACGTCACGGTCGAACTGCTGAGGAAGTTCGTCCCGTTGATCGTCAAAGTTTGCGCCGCTGCTCCTGCCGCCGCCGAAGGCGGAGACAGGCTGCTGACACTGGGTGTTGGATTGTTCACGGCAAAATTGACGGAGTTGGAGGCTCCCCCTCCCGGCGTGGGGTTTCTTACCACGACGGCGAAAGATCCCGTCGCGGATTGATCGCCTGCCGTCAGGGGAATTGTGAGTTGCGTGCTGCTCACATAAGTGGCTGTATGGGCAACGCCGTTGTACGTCGCGGTCGAGCTGCTGAGGAAGCTCGATCCGTTAATCGTCAACGTTTGCGCCGCCGCATCAACTGTGGCGGAACTCGGAGAAAGGCTGGAAATACCTGGAACAGGATTGTCGTTGTTGGGAGGAGTGACCGGCGTTCCACCGCCTCCGCCGCCGCATCCTGTAGCCACCAGGATTGCCAGCAGGCCCAAGGTTATTCCCCCGATGGACGTTTTAACCTTCACGCCTCTGCTCATCGATCCTGCTCCCATCAAATTTGAGTTTCGCTCCGACGCTTTTGCTGCCAACCCGGGGGTTGGTGGACTGCCGAAACCGCCTATTGGGTCAATCGAAGGGTGAGTGGGCTCTTAGCTGTCGTATACGACATTTGGGCCAGTAACAGACTCATTCATCACCCCACGTTCGTATTGCTATCCTAGGCACTGTCACATTAAAGATAAGAACGAAGCAATAGTACTTTTGGTTCAACCCTCTTCATTTGCAGTACTTTTGCGCCTGTAACGTCTGGCCACGACTTCGAACCTAATCATTAGAATTTACTTTGGCTACCCGTTTCGGACCGAAGAAATCCCCGTTCCAATTACCCTTAAGGGCAATCGGCTGGATGGGGGCACACCATGAAACCACGTTGCGGGTCCCTCTCGAATTCGCCCGCCTGATACTTATTGTCGCCAGCCGGTGTAAACTGTTTGTCTCAATTCGAATAAGGAATTGGAGGGAGTAAAACGGGGTTAACAGGAAATTCGCGGGCCAGCCTTCAGGAAGACCATGCACCCATTTTTGATTTCCTTCGGATCGATCCACCTGCCAACTTACGGCGCCATGCTGGCGATTGCAGTCGTGGCGGGAATCTATATTGCAATTCGCCTCGGCCGCCGCTCCGGCATCGATTCGTCCATTATTCTGGATTACAGTTCGTGGGTCATCCTGGTGGCGATCGTCGGGGCGAAGGTGCTGATGATCCTGACGATGTGGAGCTACTACAAAGACCACTTGGATCAGATCTTCAGCTACGCGACGCTCAAACTTGCCGGCGTCTTCTACGGCGGATTTCTCGCTGCGCTTTTCTTCACTGTCTGGTATGTCTGGGCACGCAAGCTGCCTTTTTGGAAGTTCACCGATGTCATCGTGCCGTCGGTAGCCCTCGGTACGACAATCACGCGCGTGGGATGTTTCAGCGCGGGCTGCGACTACGGCACGCCAACTTCGCTTCCCTGGGGAGTGGTTTTCCGCAACCCGTTTGCGCACGAGGCCACCGGCGTTCCCCTGGGAGTGCGGCTTCACCCCACGCAACTCTATGAATCCATTACCACACTGGCGATTTTTGCGGTGCTGCTCTGGTGGTTCCCGCGCAAGAAGCGCGATGGCGACATCTTCTTGGGCTATCTGGGACTCTACGCCGTCGGCCGGTTTCTGCTCGAATTCCTGCGCGGCGACGAGGACCGCGGATTCGTCTTTCACCACCTCCTCTCAACCTCCCAATTCATTGCATTGATTGCACTTGCAGGAATCCTCGCAGTCTTCGTCTGGCGCCGGTTTCATCCCGGGGGCGAATCGGTGATGGCTTCGGTAACCGCCTCCGGGGCAGGATTGACGCCCTCCGGAAAGAGCGGGGCGAGGAGCGGATCGGCTTCCGGCTCACCAGGGTGAAGGTTCGAAATCCGGCCGGAAAGTGAAACGCAGAAAATAACAGCCCCCGACGCAATCGGTAAAGGGGAGTGCGGGCGGGAATCGCGCAATCTGGTGGCGCCCCGATGCATCGGGGCGGCACATTGACGGCTTCCCCCAGGATATCGACGGCTTGCAAGGGGAGATTCGTAGCGTAGACATAATATTCAAGGTCTGCGCCACCCTAGCTTGCAATAGGAAGCGCTGGGTGTATAGTTCTTTCAATTCACGGGCCGAATGCATTGGAAAACGATGTCTGTACCACCCGCGGGAAAGGATGTGAACCTTGCCATTAATTACGGTCGATAAGAGGGGGAAGGTTGTGTTTGTCTTCCTCAATGTTGCTTTGGCGATTATATGGGTGCAATTTCTCATCGGGTCGATTACACGATGGAATGCTATGAAACCAAACATTCGTGATGATGCTGCCTTATTCATGATGTTTTTCAGTTTTTGTGGATCTCTTCAGTTTGTGAAAATAGACGCACCATTCCTTTATTGATGGCGGGAGCCGTCTTTATGACCATGAGTGCGATTGTTAGGACGTTCATGTAGGGGTGTCATGGCAAACCGGGACAGGAACATGTGAAAGACTTGAATTTGCGACCGTTATCAACCATGTAAAGCAATGAAAATGCGTAATACTGAATTTCGGTAAAACTAATTTCTTCACCTGTTCCAACACCCACTCACCTTGAGCTGGACAGTGTAATTAGGGGACACTCTACCATTGGCTGAAAAGGCCTTGGTCCTGAAAGATAACTCGAATATGATGACGCTGGCGGGTGAAGCGGAGGCGGGCGCTGCTGGAGAGCAACCCGCGGGTGGCGCATCGATCCCGTTTGCGCCTCCTCAGGTCATTTTGGAAATCCATCACAGATTCAAGGCTTCCCGCCTTCCAACTGACGGATCATTTGATCCAAATCCTTCATCATCTGAGCGTTTCCGATTTGCAAGGCGATATCGCCTCGCGCGAGGGCTTCTAAATTCAAGATTTTTCGGGGAACTTCTTATCTCGTTTCTCAATATATTTGTAAATCGCATGGACCTGCGCGCCAATATCGTTGATCGTCTCGGCATGGAAGCGCTGGATTTTTGATTATTGTTGCAAGCACTGACTTCATGTCCGCCATGTTAGCAGTTCCTCTATTTCCCTGAAGTGATTGGCTGTTCCCGCCGGCATGGCAGGAGTTCTTCTCAGGGTCGCGTGAACGCGGCACGGGCTATACGACGCCACGGAAAGCGCCACGGCTGCGTCTAAGTTTTCTGACTTTTTTCTGAATGCATTTGCCAATCGCGTAAACCGGCAATGATGCAACTGCAAATTCCGATTTGCCCGCACGAACGGAAAAATCGAACTGCGTACTCGCTTGATTTGGATCGCCATGCGCCCTGGAAATGGGCTGACTTTACCACATCCTGGCCTAAAATGCCTTGCCATTACGCGTGGTCGCCCCAGGACGCGCCCTCCCCATTTGAGGCGGCGAGCCTTTTGTCCCGGAGGTGCATGAAATCCCCCCCTATTCAATGCGCAGGGCGGGCCGCATCAAGGAAGAGGCTATCGCAACTGTTAGGGTCATCAAATGGGCGGGGTATTCAGCGTAAAGAAAAGAATGGTCGGATTTGTAGTGCTGGCGCTCCCGGCCATGACGTAGAAATTGGGGCTGATTCCAATGCCGACCACCTGCAAGGGACTGGCCGTCGTGGTAATGGTCCCATTGGGGGCAATTGAGATCGTCTGGGTACTCGCTTGCCCGGTGGCTTGAGCCGATGTCGAAGTCGAATCCGTTGTAAGTGAGACTTTCCCGGTGCCATCAAGGGTTTCCATGTCCAATTCGGCGGAAGCGCTCTGATTGACGATCTCGCTGCTGCCGCCAAAAAACGTTCCGTGCAGGGTTGCATTGGCAAAAGTGCCGCTGCCGGTTTGCGTGACGGCGTATCCCGCAAAAGCTCCCGCATCAGCGCCCACATACACGTTGAACGGAGTCCCGGTCAGATAGATCTGGCCAGCGTTGACAGGGCCTATCGTGCTCAGGCTCACGCCGCCGAGGAAATCGACATTGTAGGTCAAGGCCGTGGGCAGCGGGGCGCTATGCCAGACGCCGGCGTCATTCTCATCGTAAGTATTCAGGGTCAGTTTGCTCGAGCCGTCGGAGGTTGCAAAGGATAGAAATATTTTGCCGCTGGTTGAGCTATTGAGTCCGCCCGCGAAGATGGCATAATCGCCCACCAGAGAACTTTTGCTGTAGGTGTTGACCATCTGGAAAATCGTCGGGCCCGCCATGACCGGGTTTGTGCCTGTCGTAAGTGTCACCTCCGAAGGCAGGCCGGCCTGCGCGTTTTGAGTTACAAAATAAGTAACAAAATGAGCCGATCCGACCGTCTCGGTGAACCTTCCATTCGAATCCATGCCGGTGTAGCTGCCGGTGGATCCAACCGTGGGGCCTGTGGTCACCACGGTGCCCACGGTGTTGCAGGTTTCCTCCGAATTACTGATGTTGCCCCCGCTGTTGTTGTGAATCCCGCCGCAGGAAATTCGGCCGGGTCGCCTCCATCCCAACCGGTCAGCAGGTGGACATAAGCGCCCCCTTGCAGCACCAGAAAATTGGATGAGTTTTGCTGATAAATTCCACCTGTCGCAATCAGCGCGCTGGAGTTGGCGGAGTCGTATTCCATGATCTGCCCCTGCGTCGCGGCGTTGAGGTTGATAGCGCCGAGGTCAAAGCGCGTCTTGAGCGTGGTCCCCGCCGCGGTCACGATGGTGGCGCAGCCGCGGTTATCCGAGCCCACACTGTAAGAACTCGCGGGTGAGGCAGAGACATTGGTGTGGGTTGCAGCGGCCGCTCCGGTGCTGTTCATATCCAATTCACCGGCGGTAATGTGACCGGCTCCATCGGCCTTGATTGAGCCCACAATTCCGGCAAATCCGCTGTGATTGAATCCCCTCAGCAAGAAGGCATACTGCCCGTTCAGAATGGACTCACTCCCCGACCCGCACGCCAGTGGCACGGCGTCCGTAATGGTTACGCTGATGGATGCGGACTTGCTGGGATCGGCTTGACTCGTTACCGTGATGTTGTAGGTCGCCGGCGTCGGGACCGGGGCGGGTGCGTTGAAGGTCACAACGAGCCCTGTGCCGGTGATGGTTCCATAGGCCGCGTTGCCGTTCGCGATGCCGTTCACGCTCCAAGAAACCGTGGTGTTGACCGTGCCGAATACGGCTGCCGTCAGCCCCAAACTTCCCTCCGCCGGAACACTTGCCGTATTGGTCGCTGGAACTGTTATCGTGATTCCCACCCCCGGCGTAATCGTCACGCTGACCGACGCGGATTTCGTATTGTCCGCCGCGCTGGTGACCGTGACGTTGAAAGTCGCAGGGGTTGGCACCGCTGGCGGCGCGATGTAAGTGACGTTCAGGCCGCTGCCGCTGATGGTTCCAAAAGTCGAATTGCCGTTGGTGAACCCGTTAACGGTCCAGATGACGTTGGCGTTGCTAGTGCCCGAAACGTCGGCGGTGAAAGCCAGAGATGAACTGACGGAGAGACTCTGCGGACTTGCAGGAGAGGTGATGGAAATAACCACGCCCGCCGAAATCGTAACCATGAGCGAGGCGGACTTGCTCGTATCGGCGGCGCTAGTGAAGGTGATGTTGAAGGATGCAGGTGACGGTACCGAGGCAGGCGCGTTGTAGATTACGGTCAGGCCGGAACCGCTGATGGTTCCAAACGTCGCGTTTCCACCGGCCACGCCATTGACGCTCCAGGTGACGGCCTGATTCGAAGAGTTCATCACCGAGGCGGTGATGGCGAGCGTCCCATTCACCGGAACCGTCTGCGCTGAGCCCGGACTCGTGATCGTGACGAGAACGGATTTCCCCGCGCTATTGTTGCCGCAATGAGCCGTGGCCAGGATCAGCGCCAGGCCCGCAAAGACGTGAACCGCCCGCCCTAGATTTCGCTTCATTGCCCCCGCCTTCGCTGGTCTTTGTTGAGTTTCAAGTCCATTCAGGTGTCACGGATGTCATCTCATTGCTAGTATAGGGCCGAAATCGTCCATGAGCGCTTGAATTTGTGCCTCATCCTGCCAGATTACTATTCTCTTAGCCTACTCTTTATTAACAAAAAACCGAATGGTACGAACGTTCCACCCCGGAAGGGGGGGCCAATCCGAAATCTAGCTGAAGAGCAGAGGCGGCTGGCTTGAATCTCAAAGTGGATTTGCGGGTTGGCGGGCCCGAACGCTGCCGGTCCGCCGAGGTCAATCCGTGGGCGAGCCAAAGTTCGAGGAGGGATTCTGCTGTCCAAAGCTGCCCTGCGGGGACCCGAACTGCTGCTGTAATTGACCGTTAGGCGACGTCCCGACACCGCCCGGCATGCCCACCTGGACGCCGAAGATCCCCATATCGATCCCGAGGAACTCCCACTCGTCGTAGTGGTGATGCTTGTTCCAGACTTTGATGGCCTCGCGGTGGCTGGTGGCGGCGACTCCGGCGATAAAAGCTCCCTGAATGTCGCCGTTGTGCTGCTGGATGTAACTCCCGAAAACGGACGGAGGTCGATCCACCGGGGCTCGTCCCCGGGCTGGAAGAGCCTCCGCCGAGAATCCCTGATGACGAGCTGCCAAAGCTGGAACTTCCAAACGACGAACTGCCGAAGCTGGAATTCCCCGTCGACGAATTCCCGCCAAACGCCGAGTTGCCGTTCCCCAGGCCGGCAGGATTGGGATTGTTGTTCGTCAGGGGTTGGTTCTTGGAATCCAGCAAGACGCCCGCGGCGTTCACATGAATGAACCGCCATTTGCCCTTGGGGTCCATCGGGTCGGGATATTCCTGCCGCAGAAAGCGCATGCCGTTGGTTTGAAGCAGTTCCTTGACGTTGACGGGATAGCGGCCGAACTGCCGGTGGAAGAGCGCCACTGCCTTGCCGTATTCGGTGCCGCGAAAGATCAACTCCTCCTCGCGTTCGCGCTGGCCTTCCTGGTAGACGCTGGGGAGCACGGCGGTAAGGGCAATCAGAAGCATCGTGGCGATCATCATAACGATGATCAGCACCATGCCCCGCCCACGCCCGCGGTGCGTCTTACTGCGCGATGGGCAATTCGAGCTTTTCATGCGTGTCGCCATTTTCAACCACGACCATTTGCGGGGTAATGGAGAGGACTTTGAACCTATCCCCCACGGTGTCGCCAACGTGCACCACCGAGAGGTCGTCGTTGAAGGTCACCATGGCTTCCTTCTGCCCGCTGGGAAGTTCGTTGTATCCCACGGCCTTTAGCGGAGGTGGTGCCGGAGCTGGCGGCGGAAGTGGAGCAGTCGACTGGGGAACAGGCCCCCCCATCTGCGGCGGAGGCGCCTGGGCCACCATGCCCCCCACAAAATCAAATGGATTCCGGTCTTCATCGGGAAGCGGCCGGGAATCAAGATCCTTCAGCGTGGAAAAGTGAACTTCGGGGTCATAGTGCAGGAGGTCGCTCACCGCATGGGAATCCGGCTTCACCGTGCGTGACGCGGGAGCGCTCGATGGCATCTCCTGGGCGTGCCCGGTCCCCGGCTGCATGGCGCGATACTGATGGACAAGATTCGCCACCAGGATCGCGGAAAGGACTCCGAGGAGCCCCACCCCCCATTTTTGATTTTTGCCGGACAGGTTCATGGTGTCAAATAGAGATCCGCGTCGAGGTGCAACGCGAGCGGCTGCGTATCTCCCCCAGGCACAAAGCTAAACCCTCGAACCAGGATGAAGTTGTCGGCGGTTTCCAGCGCGTGCGAAAACTTTACCAGATTGGCGTACGATCCCTGCACGTTGATGGCGAGGTTCAGCGGCTCAAGCGGGGCCGAGTGCTGCGCCTTATCGAGGCGATACCCCATGGTCGCCACTTTCACTCCCGCCGCATCAGCAAATTTATGGACCATATGCGCAGCGGTCGAGTAGGCTTCCCGTCTTGAGGGAGTACGCTTGGAAGTGAACTCCTCCAGCCCTTTTCCCGCCGCCGGAAGCGCGTCGTTATACTTCTTCAACAGCTCGACGCGAATTCGCTGGTTGCGGACGGTTTGCATCAGTGAGACTTGCTCCCGCTCGGCGGCATCCACCTTGCGCCCCAGGGGCTTGTAGAGGGCAAAGTAAGCCACCGCACTCAGGGCCAACAACCCGAGCGCCGCGATCTTCGAAGATCCTATTTGTGATTTGGCGTCGGCTTCTCTTCACTCGAACTCTCTTCGGTCAAGTCCGTTCCCGGCAGGTAGCGCGCTGAACAGATGATGTTGACCTGGTCGGCCTGGGTGCTGTCTTCCTGAAATCCCTGGTTGAGGATCGACACATCTTTGAAGTCGGGAGCATCCTCAAGGTCGTTGATGAACGTTTCGATGGCGTCTTCATTTCTCGCCGTGATGGCCATCCGCAGGTCGTAGCTAATCTCGCCCGTCTTTCTTGGGCGAGGCCAGCGCCAAACCGGTCAAATGGGCGTCCTCAGGCAGAAGGCCGGCAATGCGGCCGCTGACCTCGGTCAGCGAAAGCTTTTTCTGGTCGATCAGCGCATTCACAAAGTTGGCCCGCTGCAGCAGGTCGTGGGAGGAAGGGTCATCCAGCCTCCGGCGAAGGGTCTTTTCCTGGTTGTGCAGGTTCGCGGTTTTGGTCTGGACCTCCGCGAGCTGGGTTTCAATCGAGTGGTAATGGCGGAACTCCCGCATCATCGCGCGGCCCAGAACGATAAGAAAGGCCAGGCAGACGATGGTCAGCGGTAGCGCCCAAACCAGCGCGACCCGGTTACGCAGACTTTCCGCTGGAGCGAGATTGAGAGTAATCTTCATCGACGTTAACTCGGGTTCGCCAGCAAACCCGCAAAGGGCATCCCAAACCGGTTAAAAACTTCGCCCTGGCCGGAAGGCAATCCCCCGGGCGGCAGGCACTTTACCGGCAAGGTGGAAAGTTCACGGCCCAGCGCCTTGGCGAGGACTTCCTCGACGCCCGGTTCGGCAGGCGGCCGCGCGCAGTACCAGACGTTCTCCACGTGCACGCCCAAATTGTCCTGGCAGGTTGCGAGCACCCGCGCCGCTTCCCTTCCCACCTCGTCGGAACTCGTTTCCGAATCGCCCGCAAGCTGCCGGGTTCGCCAATAGCGAACGGTGTTGGAGGCCATGACGACGGCGGTCAGCGAGCCTGGACAAAGGTGCAGAAGCAGTTGTCCGCCCGCGTCCTCGGGAAGCAGCGGCAGCAAAGCCACCGTGGAGGGCAAAACCAGCGCCGGGCGGCCACGGCCAATCCCTTCGAGGGCAGCTTCAAACTCCGCCAGCACCGAGCCGCGCACGGCAACGGCGAGCAACTCGATTTGGTTCGGCTGCTTTCCCACCACCTGAAACGTCAGCCGGGCTTCCTCCGGCGGATAGGGAAGATACTCCCGCATTTTCCATCGAATCAGAGCCTCGGCGTCGCGCCGGCTGTCGGGAAGAGTTTCAAACTGCAGCAGCGCCACGCGGGCCGAGACGTCAGGGATCAGCAAGCCCAGCCGTCCACCCCCAATGCCCACACGCTCGCAGACATCGGAAATGGCCTTGCGAATCGTGGACCCATTGGGCAGATTCGCCTTGTTCGGCGAGGGGACCAGAACGCCAGCCGGCAGCTCGCGCACTCCCACGCTCTGCACCTGATGCTTGGAGGTGCTCATCCGCGCCGCGGCGACAAATCCCGGCTGCAACTCCAGACCCAATGACGCAGGCACGAAGCTCCCCGTAAAGGTCTGCCCTTCGATCTGCAAGCGTTTTGTCAGATTAGCCCAGTTCATTCCATCTCTGTCCGCAAGGCCGGGAAATCAGCCCCAGATCATCTTTCTAATTCGACGAAAGTAACCTTGTTAATTTCGCGCAGGGTCGTAACCCCTTCGCGCACCTTTTCCAGCGCCGAGTCGCGCAGCGTGTGCATCCCCTCATCGTGCGCGGCACGGCGAATTTCCGACGATGGGCGCTTGGCCAGAATGAGTTCTCGAATATTATCAGATAGCGCGAGCAATTCGCCAATCGCGGTGCGGCCACGGAAGCCAGTCTCATTGCAATCCGAGCAGCCCACGCCTTCGTAGTAGGTCACGTCCGTCCATTCCGCCAGTTTCAGGCCGGATTCCTCAATCAGCGCCGGATCGGCCTTGGCCGGGCGTTTGCACTTTTCGCAAATGGTCCGCACCAGCCGCTGCGCCAGAATGCAATTGAGCGCGGAGACGAAGTTGTACGGCTCGACGCCCATATTCAGGAAGCGGCCCAGCACATCGACGACGTTGTTGGCGTGAACCGTGGTGAACACCAGGTGGCCGGTGAGGGCGGATTGAATGGCGATTTGCGCCGTTTCGTTGTCGCGGATTTCGCCCGACCATGATCTTGTCCGGGTCGTGCCGCAGAATCGAGCGCAGATCCGCGCGCGAAGGTCAGGCCGCGCTTCTCATTTACCGGAATCTGGGTGATGCCGCGAAGCTGGTATTCGACGGGATCTTCAATCGTGATGATCTTGTCCTCGTCCGACTTGATTTCGGAAAGCGCGGCGTAAAGCGTCGTCGTCTTGCCGCTGCCGGTTGGTCCCGTGACCAGCACCATGCCATAAGGCTCGCGGATAAACCGGCGCAGGCGGCGCACTTCCCGGTCGGCAAGCCCCAGAATCTCCAGGCGCAAGGAATGAAATTTTTCGTGCAGCGATTCCTTGTCGAGAATTCTGAGCACGGCGTCTTCGCCGTGAATCGAAGGCATAATCGAGACGCGGAAATCGATTGGGCGGCCGCGGTAGCGCACGCGGAACCGGCCATCCTGGGGAACGCGCCGCTCGGCGATATCGAGTTCCGACATCACCTTGATGCGGGTGATGAGGTTCGACTGATACTCGCGCGCGAGGGGCGCCATGGCCTGCTGCAAGACGCCGTCAACGCGATACTTGACCACCACTGAGTTGTCCCGGCTCTCAATGTGAATGTCACTCGCCCGCCGCTCGAGCCCCGCGAAGATGATCGAGTCCACCAGCTTGATCATCGGGCTGACTTCCGAGTCTTCCACCAGGTGTTCAAGCGAAAGACCTTCCGAGGCAGCTTCCTCCTCGCGAATCACATCGAGGCGAAACTCTTCCGTGGCATCGTCCAGAACCCGTTGCGAAGGCTCGGTCTTTTTCAAGAAGATCGCGAACCTGACTGGGGGCGGCGACTTTGACCACCAACTTGCGGTCCAACCGGGCTTCCAGCTCGTCCAAGCGGGTCAGGTTCGTGGGATCGGCCACCACGATGACCAGCCGGACGTCATCCGCTTCCAGCGGCAGAAACTCGTAATGGAGCATCAGCTCCAGCGGAATCGTCCGAAGCAAGTCGGCGTCCGGGCGCGAGTCCCGCAAATCGACAAACTGGAACTGATACCGGGCCGCAAGCTGCCGGGCGGAGTCCATCTCTTTCTGGTCAATTGCCGCTTCTGCCAAAACCACCCTCCAAATTTTGGATTTTAGATTTTGGATTTTGGATTAGCAACGGTATGTATCGACCGTGCGACCAATCCAAGTAACTCGATTCGAAATCCAAGATCGCCAATTCCCTGAATCATAGATCAGACAAACCTAAATTTTTCGAGCACGCATCGTCTTATTGGATTTTAGATTTTGAATTTTGGATTTTGGATTAGCGACGGCAAATGACAACCTTCGAACCAATCCAAATCACTCAATTCAATATCTAAAATGAATTCCCTTCAACAAATGGCCAGAAAACCCTATAACTTTCGAGCACGCATCGTCTTAATAGAAGCAACCGTCATAGCGAGCAGCTCATTGGCTTCCCGCTTTATTGCCTCAATGCGATCCTGACCAACGACGCCCCCATCAACGAGTAGCTCCAACCAATAAATCGACTCATCCGCCTCTTCTTCGACGATTCCCATCTTGGCAATAACATCCGATGGGGATTTCCCGCGGCACGCAGCCCGGTAATTCGCTCCACCGAGGTACCTGAACGCAACAATTGCCTGCCCACCACGTCGCTCACCTTGCTGCGCGGCAGGGATTCGACCAATCGAATGATCTCAAG
Organism: uncultured Acidobacteriota bacterium; assembly: GCA_963733285.1. GTDB lineage: Bacteria > Acidobacteriota > Terriglobia > UBA7540 > UBA7540 > Bog-366. Next base: position 850 of record CAVTDA010000082.1, on the reverse strand, counting down.
GGCAAAACGCCTCGTCCTGTCCTTAAACGTCTTCTCATCCACGGCCAATTGTCCAAAACAATCGAAACGAACCGCTCGAATCCAAAATCCAAAATCGATCCGTCCGCAGCCAATTATCCAAAAAGGCGAAACTAGCCGTTCTAATCCAAAATCCAAAATCTAAAATCCAAAATTCAATGGACCATGGACGCCATCGAGAACAATGGCATATAAAACGCAATCAGCACAAAGGCTACGATGATCGCGATGACGGCAATCATGACCGGGCCAACGAGCGCCAAGCGGGTTTCAAGGTCGATGTTGACGTCCTCTTCAAAGAACTCGGCCAGCGCGTCGAGCATGTTGGACATGGCGCCGGTGGTTTCGCCCACCTCCATCATATCGATGGCGATGGAAGGAAAAAAGCCGCTTTGCCGCAGGCAGGCGCTGAGCTCTTTTCCCGCAGCCACTTCCGAGCGGGCCTGAGTAATCGCCTGGGCCAGCCAGGGGCTGCTGACCGAATCCTTCGCGGTATCGAGCGCGGAAACGATGGGGGTGCCGCCTTGCAAGAGCACGGCGAGCGTCCGGGCAAATTCCGCCACGGAGAACTTCAGCAGGAGTCCTCCGACCAGGGGGAGCTTGAATTTGGTCCGCTCCCACGCCAGGCGGGTCTGTTCCGATTGGGCCGCGGCCCGGACCAAAAAGACCAGCCCCACGATTCCCGCCACGATAATCAGGAAGTAGTGCTTGACCTCCAGGGCAAAGGAGATCGTGAAGGTCGTAATCGCCGGAAGTTGCACATCCATATCGGCATAGAGCTTGGCGAATTGTGGAACGATGTATTCGATCACCAGGGTCACCAGAGCGCAGA
>CAVTDA010000081.1:0-41291 GCA_963733285.1 uncultured Acidobacteriota bacterium | reverse complement strand
TTTTGCTCAAATGCGCGGTCGGTTTTGAGTCGTTTGGATTTCGGGCGCTGCGGTGCGCATCTTATTTCGCGTGCTTCAGATAGACTTCCTGCACGGCGCGGACGCTGGAACCGAGTTCCACCTTCTGTCCCAACTTCTGCAAAGCGATTTCGAGTGCGGCGAAAATGGCGAAGAGGTCGGCAATGTCATAGTAGCCCAAATGTGCCAGTCGAAAGATCTGACCCTTCATGCTTCCCTGCCCGTTCGCAATGACGGCGCCAAAGCGGTTGCGGAGTTCCTTCACAATGGCGCCGGAATCCATTCCCGCCGGCGCGCAAATGGCGGTGGCAGCGTTGGCCGGATTGGACCCTGCGAACAGCTTCAGGCCGAGTGCCTGGGCGCCCGCGCGCGAAGCCTCCGCCAGCAGCGCCGCATTGGCAATGAGGTTTTCACGCCCCAGCTTCTTGATGTATTGCAGCGCCGCGTGCAGGCCGATGACCAGCGTCGTCGCCGGCGTATAAGCCGTTTCGCCCTTCGCCTGATTCTTCCGCTCCTTGGCAAAGTCGAAGTAGTAGCGCGGCAACTTGGATTTGGCAATCAGTCCCCAGGCCTTTTCGCTGATGCTGACAAAAGCAAGTCCGGGCGGAATCATGACCGCCTTCTGCGACCCGCCAACGACGATGTCGAGTCCCCACTCGTCGATGCGCAAATCTGTCGTGCCGAGGCCGGTGATGGCATCCACAACCAGCGCGGTTTCAGCATACTTTTTCACCTCCTCACCCAGCGAACGCACATCGTTCATAACCGCCGTTGAGGTTTCGGTTGCTTGGATATAGACGGCCCGAAATGGGCCTTCCTTCGCAAGCTTCTGCTTCATCGCCTCGATATCAACCGGCTGGCCGTAGGGAGTTTCCACTGTGACCGCTTCAATTCCATAGGCCTTGGCCAAACCCACCCAGCGTTCGCCGAACTTTCCCGCGGTTCCCACAAGAATTCGCTCGCCGGGTGAAAGCAGGTTGGTAATCGAGCCCTCCATCGCGCCGGTGCCCGAACTCGCGAAAATCAGCACATCGTTCTTCGTGTCGTAGAGATACTTCAGAAGGGCCAGCGCCTCCGACATGATTTTGCGGAAGGTTTCGGTGCGGTGATGAACATTTCCCGCTGCGACCGTCTGGATCTGCGCCTCCATCAGCAGCGGAGTTGGGCCGGGGGTAAAAAGTCGCTCTTTAATTATTCCGGGCATGGCTTATTCCTTTATTGGGTTTTAGACGGCTCCGGGAAAACCAGGGCGGAACTTACGAGGCTTCCAGCGAGTCCTGAGATTTTAATCGTTAAAATTTAGGATAAGAAAGCGCACGCGGATTGTCAATTCAAATCAAATCCCGGAACTGAATCCCTGCAATACCCTTTATTGGCCCGCGGATTTTTTATTTTAATTGATTTGTGAATGCGGGCCCGAACTTCCGCTCGCAGCAGGCACGGTGGGTACGAGCAATTCGCGGAGGGCTTCCGGAGTCTGCACCGGCGCATGGCAGGCGGAGCCCATGCACACGAGCGCCACAGGACCGCCCTCATAAGGCAGCGCAGGAAGTGTGGTGGCGAGACCAGCGGGGAGATCGCGGGCTCGCAAAACACTTGGCGCAAAATAAAAAACGCGCTTGCCTCCGCGCGGGGCATCGTAGGCGGCGCGTAAAAGCCTCATCGTGCGGTCGTCGCTCGCTTCCCCCACTACCACGACGTCAACGGGGGCGCGCAGATGATGCAGTAACGCCAGTCCATAGGCTGCGGCGAAAAGCCCATGTTGCCCTGCCTTTGACGAGAAAAGTGCAAGCGTTGCCGCCGACTTTTCGCCATAATCTTCGTGATCGGCCAGACTGTCCAGGCGATCGAGAACCAGCGCCGCTACGGCATTGGCTGCCGGAGTGGGAGAATCCTGAAACGGCTTGCGTGGAGTCGCAAGGCTCCCGAACCGGTCGCTCAAATCCCGCGCGGTGTCAAAGAATCCGCCGTCCTTGTTATCCCAAAAACGCCGCAGCGTGGTTTCCATCAACTCCAGCGCGCGGTCGAAATAGTTGCGCGTTCCGATGACTTCGTAAGCGTCCAGAAGCGCCGCAATGATGAACACTTGATCCTCCAGCAGCCCCTCGATTCGGGGCGAGCCGCCAGCCACGGTATGGTACATGCCTTTTTCGCGGTCGTAAGCTTTGGCCATCAGCAAATCGAGAGTCGCAAGCGCCCGGTTGCGTTCGCCTTGGGTTCCCAATACCCGGTATGCCTCAAGCAGCGCCGAAATCAGCATTCCGTTCCAGCTTGTATAAATGGATTGATCGATAAACGGCGTCTGCCTCCGGGCGCGGGCTTCCGCCATTTTTCGCCGCGCGCTGGCGAGAAGCGCAGTTGCGTCGACAACATCCAGGCTCAGCCGCGCAGCAATTGCCGTGAGGGGCTGGTCGATGAACAAAACGTTTTTCGCCGGGTTGTGATGCATTTCGCCCTGTGCTTCGACGTGATAGTAAAGAGCGGCAACCTGCGCTTCCTTCTCATCCAGGACGGCCTTCAATTCCTCGATCGACCACGTGAAGTAGTCGCCGTCATCGTCGAGATTGATGTCCGCATCCTGGCTGGCGTAAAAGCCCGCCTCCGGGTGCGAGAGTACGTTCTCCAGAAAACTGAGGATGCCGAGCGAAATCTCGCGAAAGAACTCGTTGCCGGTAATCTGAAAGGCGCGAAGGTAGTTCAACAGAAGGCCGGCGTTGTCGTAGGACATTTTCTCAAAGTGGGGAACAACCCAGCGCGCGTCGACCGAATAGCGATGAAAACCACCGCCAATCTGGTCGTAAACGCCACCGCGCCCCATGTGCTCGAGCGTTGAGGTGATAATCTTCAACATCCAGGCCTGATGGGTTTCCAGGTAAGCTTCCAGCAGGAGATCCATCGCAGTGGGGTGGGGGAATTTTGGCGAGCTGCCAAATCCGCCGTTTTTCTCGTCGAACATCCCTGAGATATTTTCGAGGATCGCCTTCACGATCTTCTCATCCGCTGCCTCATCACTCAGTTCAAACCGCTCGACATCGCCCAAAGCCCCAGCTATCTTTTCCGCGCTATCGTGAATCTGGTCGCGTTGGGTTCGGTAGTTGTGTGCGATGGCCTCCAGGAGGCGCTTCATTCCCGGCCGGCCCGCGCGGTCATCGGGTGGAAAATACGTTCCGCCAAAGAACGGCTTGCCATCGGGAGTGAGAAACGCAGTGAGCGGCCACCCCCCCTGCCCCGTGAGCGCGCTCATCGCAACCTGGTAGCGAGCGTCAATGTCAGGCCGCTCATCTCGGTCAACTTTTACGGGTATGAAGGATTCGTTGATGACTTGCGCGACTTCGGGATTCTCGTAGCTCTCGCGGTCCATCACATGGCACCAGTGGCACCAGACAGCGCCAATATCGAGCAGGATGGGCTTTCCTTGCGCCTTGGCCAACTCGAAGGCTTCGGCATTCCATTCACGCCAGTGCACGGGTTGATGCGCGGCTGACCGCAGGTAGGAGCTTGCGGCTTTCGCGAGTTCGTTCGCGGAAGTTTCGTGCGCCATCGGTTCTCTCGCTTTCTTCAGGCTTCGATGCCCAGGCAGACAGAAATGCACCTTGAATCATGCCGTGGTCAACCGCACACGCGCTTGTTCGGAGACTCTATTGCAGCCTGGGACCTTGCGGTGGATCGGGGTCTGCTTCGGGCCCGTCGATCGGCTTGCGGCCGGCGAATCCCTCGTCGATGCCATGCCAGAAGGCGATGTGATCTTCGCCGAGCTTCCAGCAAAGGTAAATCTCTTCGCCTTCGAGCAGGCTGGGAAAATCAATCAGGCCGACATCGAGATCCTTCACCAGCACGCCGGTTTCCTGAATGCGATTGACGATCTCGACCAAGCGCTCAGCCGCCTCGTCGTGTTCGGTTTTTTTTCGTAAGAGATCGGCGAGAGGAGGGGAAGTTCCGCCCAGCACCATGATGCGTGAAGCCACCTGCGCGAGTTCGGTCTTGAAGGCCTCGATCTTCTGCTTCTCGCCCCGCGCTTCCTCCAGCCAGGGCGCGATGGTGGGCAGAAGTTCTTCCGCTTCCTTGCGATCAAAATATCGATCGGCCATATTAATTTGACCGCTCACTTTTGAAAGCGGATGAGAACTTTTACATCGCCGTCTGGCCCGCGGGATGGGCGAATCTACCGCTCGACAGAAAGCAAGCTTGTCACCGAATCTCCAACATGCGGTTCAACGCGACCAGCGCCCATTGCTTGGTTTCGGGATCAACGCTGACGCGGTTCACCACCTGGCCGGAGCAGAGGCTTTCCAGCGTCCAGCAGAGATGCTGCGGCGAAATCCGATACATCGTGCTGCACATGCAAACGCAGTCGTCGAGCGAGACGACGAGCCGGTCGGGGTACTCGTGCGCCAGGCGGCGAATCATGTGAATTTCCGTGCCCACGGCCCAGGTGCTTCCCGGGGGAGCTTCCACGATCCGCTTGATGATGTATTCCGTTGAGCCCACCTCATCGGCCGCCTGGCAAACTTCCCAGGAACATTCCGGATGCGCGATCACCCGAATGCCGGGATGGGTCTGCGCGCGCGTCGCCACGTGCTCGGGACGAAAACGCATGTGGACGGAGCAGTGGCCCTTCCACAAGTAGATCCGCGCGTCTGCGAATCTGCTCGTCGGTCAGTCCGCCGTCTTCTTCGCGCGGATTCCACACCGCCATCTGATCGAGCGGAATTCCCAGTCCGTAGCCCGTGTTGCGGCCCAGATGCTCATCGGGCAGGAACAGCGCCTTTTCGCCGCGGGCCAGCGCCCACTCCATAACCTTGCGGGCGTTGGAGGAGGTGCAAACGGCGCCGCCGTTCCTTCCCACAAAAGCCTTGATGGCCGCGGTGGAATTAATGTAGGTGACGGGCACGATCTTGCCGCTGATTCGCCGCCGTGAGCGCTTCCCAGCAAACCTCCACCTGCTCAAGGTTGGCCATATCGGCCATGGAGCAGCCGGCATGCAGGTCAGGCAGAATCACCGTCTGGTGATCGCCGCTCAGGATGTCGGCGCTCTCCGCCATGAAGTGTACGCCGCAGAAAACGATGTACTCAGCCTCCGGGCGGCGGGCGGCAAGCTGCGAAAGGCGCAGCGAATCGCCGCGATAGTCGGCGAACTTCACCACCTCATCGCGTTGATAGTGGTGGCCCAGAATCACCAGCCGCGAGCCGAGTTCCTTCTTGGCGCGCGCAATGCGATCGTCAAGCTCCTGCGGCGGAGAGTCCCGCGTAGTTCGCGAGCAGCATGTCGATCGTTGCCGTTGCCATAAGATTCCACTTCTATTCTAGCCTAGAGAATCGGGCCGTGCGAGACTCAGGGATCCGCGTCACTTTCCGCATCCTGCTATCCCCCAATGTAAACCATGGTGCGCGAAGGCTGAACGAAATCCGGCTCGTTGATGCGGTGGCTGGGCTCCTTTTGGTGCACCACCTTTTCCATGAATCTGGCGATGTCGTGGTCGCTGGCGCCGTTGCGAACCAGGTGGCGCACGTCATGCTCGCTGAGCGAGAACAGGCAGGTGCGCAGTTTGCCGTCCGCCGTCAACGCGGATGCGGCTGCACTGCCCGCAAAAAGGGATGGAAACCGGCGCGATGATGCCAAGCTCGCCCTGGCCGTCCGCAAAACGATAGCGCAGCGCCGTCTCACTGGGCGAATGACGCGGAATTTCCTCCAGCGGGAAACACGGGCTGGATGGCGTCCACAATTTCCCTGGCCGTCACCACCAGATTCGCGCTTCCAGGCATGGTCGGCGTCGAGCGGCATGAACTCGATGAAGCGCACCACGATGTCGCGGCGGCGCGCCAGGCGGGCGAAATCCACAATCTCATCGTCGTTGAATCCGCGCACCAGAACGATGTTCACCTTCACCGGGCGCAGACCCGCTTCCAGCGCGGCGTCGATGCCCGCCATCACTTTTTCGTAGGAGCGCGGCGTGCGGGTGATCCGGGTGAATTTTTCCGGGTTGGTGGAATCCAGGCTGACGGTGACGCGCGGAGACCCGGCGGCGGCAAGCTCCCGCGCCATCTCCGGCAGCAGGTAGCCGTTGGTGGTCAGCGCCACATCCTCCAGCCCCTCGATTTCGCGAAGGCGGGCAATGAAATCCACCACTCCCTCGCGCAACAGCGGCTCGCCCCCGGTGACGCGAATCTTGCGAATCCCCAGGCCCACCAGCGACGCGGCTGAGGCGCAGAAACTCCTCCCAGGTCAGCAGGTCGCGGTGGGGAACGTAATTCTTCGGGTCGGCGGACTTGCAGTAAACGCAACTGAAGTTGCAGCGGTCCGTCACCGAAATGCGCAAGTCGTGAATTTCGCGCCCGAATTTATCGTGCAGCATATTCCCGGCTCGCCGTTTCGGGGATCAGGTTCTGGGAACATCCCAACATGCCCTGAAACAAAAACCGGCTCTTTTTCGGAGCCGGCCGTGTCATTTCATTTCAATCAAGAGACTCTTCATCGTACCGTGTTCAATCTGCCGGGGCAAGCCGCAGATCGCAAAATCGCAGGTGCGCAGGATTATACAAAGTCCCGTCCGATCAGGCGCTCGATGCGTTTGCGAATGGGCGGGTGGGTCGAAAATAGTCCGGAGAAAACTCCACCCACAGTAAGCGGCTGGGAGATATAGAGATGCGCCATCGACGGAGCAACCTGCATGGGCAGGCGTTTGGACCACTTATCGATTTTGTCGAGCGCGCGTGCCAGGGCCATGGGATTGCCGGTGATTTCGCGCGCCGGTGTCGTCGGCCTCGTATTCGCGCGAGCGGGAGATGGCAAGTTGAATGACCATTGCCGCAAAAGGCGCGAGAATCATCATGGCCAATGCCGAGAACGCGCCGCCACGGCGATCGTTGTCGCGGCCACCGCCGTAACCGCCAAACATTTCCGCGTACATCAAGCATGCGAGCAATCATCGTGATGGCCCCCGCCAGCGTGGCCACGACGGCGCTGGTGAGGATGTCGCGATTCTTCACGTGGCCCAGTTCATGCGCCAGAACGCCTTCGATTTCCTCGTCGTCGCAGATCTCCAGAATGCCGCGCGTTACCGCCACCGCCGCATGACTGGGATTGCGTCCCGTGGCGAAGGCGTTGGGCGAATCGGTGGGAATCATATAGATCTTGGGCACGGGGATGTTGGCCTTTGCGGCGAGGCGTTCGACAATTTGGTAGATGCGCGGACCTTCTTCGCGGGAAATGGGCTGGGCGCCGGAAGACAGCAAGGCAATCTTGTCGGAAAAGAAATAGCTGCCCAGGTTCATGACCGCGGCGAGCACCAGGGCCAACATCAAACCGTTCTGCCCGCCCCACCACTCGCCAATCACCAATACCATGCCGGTCATCGTTGCCAGCAGGAACGTCGTCTTCAGGTTATTCCACATGGTCATTAAACTCTCTTTCCCTACACCCATTGGATGCGCGGTGAGGCCACGATGTCACATCACGCGGCGCCGGCCGGCGGCGTATTTTCCCCGCCCAACATCGCCATTCGCATCGAGATGCTTCCGTACTCAAATCCTTCATAAGGATAACTGACGGCGTCGTTTTCGTCCGTGCTCCCCATGCAATAGAGCAGCGGAACATAATGCTCCAAGGTGGGATGGGCGAGCGCGGCCAGGGGCTTGCCCCAATGTTCCGGAGCCGCAAGCGAAGCAACGTCTCGCGTTTCAATGGCGGTTTTAACTTTGGTGTCAAACTCCAACGTCCACGGATACGGTTCCGCGTCCTTCTCGCCTTCCAGCCGCCGCAGATTATGCACGATGTTTCCGCTACCCAGAATCAAGACGCCGCGGTCGCGCAAGGGGGCAAGCTCGCGGCCAAGTTCAACGTGGCGCGCCAGGCTGCGGCCTTCATCCAGACTCACCTGGAATACCGGAACGTCGGCGTTGGGGTAGAGATGCCGCAGGACGCTCCACGCGCCATGATCGAATCCCCAGGTTTCATCCGGTTGAATTTCCAGTTCGCGAGCCACGCGTCCCGCTTCGGCAGGAGCGCCCGGGGCGGGATATTGCACTTCGAACAGCGGCTGCGGAAATCCATAAAAGTCATGGATGGTCCGCGGCTTGGCGACGGTCAAGACCTCGGAACCGCGCGTCACCCAATGCGCTGAGACGACGCAAACCGCTTTCGGCTTCGGCAGCTTCTTGCCGAGCTCAGCGAGTGTCTGGGTAAATCGGTTCTGCTCGATCGCGTTCATCGGTGAACCGTGACCCACGAAAAGAACTGGCATTTTCACAGAGGGATCCCTTATCACTCCTAACCTGAGTTTCTCGCCACCCTCAAGGAGAGGCGGAAAACCGTAGCGCAGACCGCCGTCGTTGCGGTCTGCGTCTCCAACCGTGCAATTGCTTCCCAAATGCCATGCATTCGAGACAAGCCGCGGACCACAAAATCGATGGTCCGCGCTACAGTTGCCTTTCCCCTTGATTCGCCATAAATCAAACGAGTCGCGGAGCCGTCCTTGCAGCCCCGCGACCCGAGGTTCTTACGCCTTGTTTCCCGCTTTCGCCGCCGTTTTCGCCGCCGGCGAGGGAACAAAGGTCAATTGTTCCCTTCTTCGGATCCGCATCGACCGTCAGAGCCTCACCCGGAACCACTTCGCCGTCGAGCAACTTCATGGCGAGCGGGTCCTGGATGAGCCGCTGGATGGCGCGCTTCAGCGGCCGCGCCCCGAACTGCGGATCGTACCCCTCGCGGAAGAGCAGTTCGTGCGCTTTCTCCGTCAGCGTGATCTCGATCTTGCGCTCGGCAGAGCATGCCGGCGGAGGTTCTGAAGCTGAAGGTCGATGATCTTCTCGATTTCCGCCTTGCCGAGGGCGTTGAAGATCACGATCTCATCGATGCGGTTCAGGAACTCCGGCCGGAAGTGCTGGAGCAGCGAGTCTTGAATCTGCCGTCTTCAAGCTCTTCGCTCAGCACGCCCGCCTCGCCCACCGCGCTTCCCTTTTTCGCGGTCATGCCGATGGCGTGATCGACGCCGTTCATGGCCTCGTGAATCAACTGGCTGCCGATGTTCGAGGTCATGATGATGACCGTGTTCTTGAAGTCCACCGTGCGGCCCTTGCCATCGGTCAGCCGGCCGTCTTCGAGAATCTGCAGGAAGATGTTGAAGGCGTCGGGATGCGCCTTTTCGATTTCGTCGAACAGCAGCACGGCATAAGGCCGGCGCCGCACCAGTTCGGTCAACTGGCCGCCTTCCTCGTAACCCACGTATCCGGGCGGCGCGCCGATCAGCCGCGCCACCGCGTGCTTCTCCATGTACTCCGACATATCGAGGCGCAGCATGGCGCGCTCGTCGTCAAAGAGAAACTCGGCGAGGGCGCGGGCCAGTTCCGTCTTGCCCACACCCGTGGGGCCGAGGAACAGGAACGAGCCGATGGGGCGGTGCGGGTCGGACAGGCCCGCCCGGCTGCGGCGCACGGCGTTGGCCACCAGGCGCAGGCCTTCTTCCTGGCCCACCACGCGCATGGCGCAGGCGCTCTTCCATCTTCACCAGCTTCGCCACTTCGCCTTCCAGCATCTTGGTGACGGGAATGTGCGTCCAGCGCGAGACCACGCGCGCCACATCTTCTTCGTCCACTACTTCCTTCAGCATGCGGCCGGTCTTGTCGATGCTCTCAAGCTTGGCGTTGGCGGCGGCGAGTTCCTTCTCCAGAGACACCAGCTTGCCGTAGCGGATTTCCGCCGCTTTGTTCAGGTCGCCCTCGCGCGTGACGCGCGCTTCCTCAATCTTCGCCTGCTCAATCGCTTCCTTCAGCTCGCCAATATTCGCGATGACTTCCTTCTCCGCCTTCCAGCGCAGCTTCAACTGGTCGGATTTCTCCTTGAGCCCGGCCAGCTCCTTTTCCAGCGCCTGCAAGCGCTCGCGCGAGGCCGCGTCGTCTTCCTTGCGCAGCGCCTGGCGCTCGATTTCAAGCTGCGTCACGCGGCGCTCAATCTGGTCGATCTCGGCCGGCATGGAATCGATCTCAATGCGCAAGCCGGAGGCCGCTTCGTCAATCAGGTCGATGGCTTTGTCGGGCAGAAAGCGGTCCGAGATATAACGGTTGGAAAGCACCGCCGCGGCGACGATGGCCGAATCCTTGATGCGCACCTTGTGGTGAACTTCGTAGCGCTCCTTCAGGCCGCGCAGAATGGCGATGGTATCTTCCACCGAGGGCTCGCCCACCTGGACGGGCTGGAAACGCCGCTCGAGCGCCGCGTCCTTCTCCACATATTTCTTGTACTCGTTGAGCGTGGTGGCGCCGATGCAACGCAATTCGCCGCGCGCCAGCGCCGGCTTGAGCATGTTGGAAGCGTCAATCGAACCTTCCGCCGCTCCCGCGCCCACCAGGGTGTGCAATTCGTCGATGAAGAGAATGATCTGGCCGCTGGCTTCTTCAATTTCTTTGAGCACGGCCTTCAAGCGGTCTTCAAACTCGCCGCGGAACTTCGCACCCGCTACCATCGCGCCCAGGTCAAGCGCCACGATGCGCTTCGATTTGAGCGATTCCGGAACGTCGCCGGCCACGATGCGCTGCGCGATGCCTTCCACAATGGCCGTCTTGCCCACGCCCGGCTCGCCAATCAGCACGGGATTGTTCTTGGTGCGGCGCGAGAGCACTTGAATCACGCGGCGAACTTCCTCATCGCGGCCGATCACCGGGTCGAGCTTGCCGCGCCGGGCCAGTTCCGTCAGGTCGCGCGCGTACTTCTCCAGCGCCTGGTACTTGCCTTCGGGGTTCTGATCGGTAACGCGCTGCGTGCCCCGCACCGCCACGAGCGCCTGCAAAATGGCATCGTGCGTGACGCCCAATCGCTGCAGGATGCGCCCCGCCGGGTCGTTGGTCTTGCTCGCCAGGGCCAGCAGCAGGTGCTCGGTGGAGACGTATTCGTCCTTAAACTGCTCGGTTTCCTTGAACGACTGGTCAAAGACTTCCTTCAAGGCCGGGGAAATATAGTGGTCCGTCGTCCCGCCCACCTTGGGGAGCGCCTCGATGACCTTGTTCGCTTCCTGGCTCACCGCCGCGGGCGTTGCGCCCAGCCGCTGGAGAATTCCCGGAACAATGCCCTCCGGCTGCTCGACCAGCGCGAGCAACAGGTGCACCGGCTCCATCTGCTGGTTGCCGTTGCGGCCCGCGATCTCCTGCGTCGCCTGCAAGGCTTCCTGCGCTTTTACCGTGAATTTGTCAAATCGTGTGGCCATGGTGGTAACTACCTCCTTTTTAGCTGTCAGCTACTTCAGCCGTCAGCTTTCAGCTTGTAGCGGTAGGGCTTCCTTTCAGCCGATCAGTCTGTGATCGCGCGACGGGACTGAGCTTACCTCAAAATCGCTGCGCGACGTGATCTGTTCGCGACGACCATGAGCAATGATTCAGCTCGCCCTAGAGGGTGAGCTTAGCGCCGTCATAGCCGAGCGGCCTGAGGCGGCTTGAACCTCCGCACCTGTCAAGCTTCCATTGCACCTCAGCTGACTCAGCTGATCAGCTGATCGCTGCTTCTACTCCTAAACAAAAACCGCGTCCGAGATGCCAGGACGTTCGAGGCTGTCCCAGCGCTCGCGACGCGGCAGAAAACCCGCCGGGCGGGGGGGCGCAGGGCGAATCCGCCGCGCCCTCACCCGCACGGAGGAATCGTTTTAGGCGCCTTGCTGACGTTGATCTTGATCGTCTTCGGCTTCGCCTCTTCCTTCTTCGGCATGGTCAGCGTCAGAACGCCGTCCTTGTAGTTTGCCGCGACCTTGTCCGAATCGATGCTGTTGGGCAGCGAGAAGGTGCGCGTGAAGGTCCCGTAAGAACGCTCGACGCGATGGTAGTTCTGCTCCTTCACTTCCTTTTCGAACTTGCGCTCACCCTTCAGATAGAGGGTGTTGTCCTCAACGCGAATTTCCACGTCGTCGGGGTTGACGCCGGGCAGTTCCGCCTTCAGCACCAGGTTGTCGCCGTTCTCGTAGATGTCCACGGGCGGCGCCCAAGTCCGGGTCGAAACCTCTCCCTCACCCAACAGCGGGAGAGAAGGCTTCGCGGAACAAGCGGTCAAACTCACGCTGCGTAGTCATCAGGTCTCGTAAAGGTTCCCATCGAACAATCGCCATGTTAGTGATCCTCCATTTGTTGAACTTTCACTTTCCTTAGTACATATGACATAATAAAATATGAGTGTATTTATGTCAAGAATTATTTTAATAGTATTTTCAATAACTTACAGTAGTATTTGGTGCCAATTGGTCAAGGGTATGACGCCAGCCCGGCCTCGAAGGTCCAAACCCCGGCCTCCCTCTGGATGCCTAAGTGACCGCACGGCCACCTATGATGACCTCGAGCATGGGGGGGTGTGGCATTTCGCCACTTTTTTTTCAAAAGCGTTTTTCGCCCGGCTCGAAAAACGCCAGCGCCAAAATTGTTACCCGCCCATGGTTAGGACGTTGTAACTCTTCCATCCCAGCGGTAGACTATGAGTTCCTTAGATCGACTCACCAGGATTGCAGGGCTGGCATCAATTCGCTGGCGCTCGAATCTTCGATGGGGTTTGGGTAATTCTCTTCAAAGCAGCGCGAGGCACGTGCCATGGAAGCCGCAACCAACCCAACGCATCTGGCCGCTGAAGTTCAAGCGCAACCAGCAACCGATTCTCCGGCGCATGAAGGTGCGTTGATTCGCTATCAAGAGGGCGTCAAGAAGGTGCAGGGGATCGCCTTACAGCAGCTCGACCGTTTGATGTCGTATGAGGCCAAGGTGCTGAAGGGCGACGATGCCGACGCGATTCATGACATGCGGGTCGCGAGCCGCAGATTGCAGCAGGTGCTGGATTTGGTTTACCCCAAGCCGCGCCCGCAGGATGTTCGCCGCCTTCGCCGCCAGATTCAGCGCTGCCGCCGGGTTCTTGGAGAAGTGCGCAACTGCGATGTTCTCCTGGAAATCGTGGGACACTCCCTCGGCCGAAAGCGCTCGGCCCGGCGCGAGGCCTGGGAGGCTCTCCAGCAATTCATCCAGGTGCGGCGCGCGGAAACTTTCGCCCGCACCGTGCGCAGGATCGGCAAAATCAACCTCTCGGTTTTTTATGTCAACCTGAAAGATCTGCTGCTTCAAGGCAAGGCGCCGGATCATTCTTCTGCGGTCGGACATCATGCTCCCAACCCGGCGCACCACAGCTTCTCCAAGGATTTGACCGACGCGCTCGAATTCACCTGGACAAGGTTTGACGGGCAGATTGGGCAATCGCACCGCGACCCGCGGCCGGAAGTTATCCACGGAGCCCGCATTGCCACCAAGCGCCTGCGCTATCTGCTGGAAGTCTTCCATGCATTCGGTGTGCGCGGCAGCTCCGACGCGCTGGTGTGCCTCCGCGGGTTGCAAAAGGACCTAGGCGACTGGCATGACCTGGAAGTTCTGGAGCAGATGATGCTGGAGATGCTGGCACGCAAGGAATTCCTGCGCGATCACCTTCCGCTCGCGATGCAAGTTCAAAAGCTCATTCTGCGCAATCGCGAAAACAAAGTGGGCCTGGAAGAGAAATACTTCGCTGTCGCGCGGCTCGGCGGAAATGGAACGCTTGAAATTGTGGGTGTCCTACGTATTGGCATCGCCGTCCGAGGCCCTGGTCAAAGCGCAATCCGCAAGCGCAACGCCCTAACCGGCCCATTCGCCCCTCCCAGTGAGACCGTGCTGGGTGATTCACAATCCTTCAATACGATTCGCAGCCGACAGAGCGAGCAGCGGCCCTCGCGCCGCGCAGCATATGCATTGGGGCTGAACCGCGATTGAAAAGGCGCTCTATTGGAGTTCAGGATGAGACTCATCCGAAAGCAATTTTGACATCGTGCCAGCGCGGGGACTACGGCCCCGATGCAATATTGTGGTAAGGAAATGGGGACGGCGAATGAACCGGACCGCATTTCTCAAATCTACGATTCCCCATGCTGAACATTCGAAAAGCAACCTCTGACGACATTCCATTAATCGTGGAATTCATCCGCGAACTCGCTGAATACGAGCAATTGCTGGATCAGGCTGTGGCCACTGCGGAAGATCTTCGGCGCGACGGGTTCTCCAAAGACCCCAGGTTCTATGTGGAAATTGCCGAGTGGGAGGGCGAGCCAGCGGGTTTCGCGCTCTGGTTCTACAACTATTCCACTTTTCAAGGCAAGCCTGGCATCTATCTTGAAGACCTTTCGTGCGGCCACGGTTCCGCCGCAGAGGGATCGGCAAGGCGCTGCTGGTACATCTTGCCAAGATCGCCGTGGAGCGGGGCTGCGGGCGCTATCAGTGGCAGGTGCTTGATTGGAACACGCCCTCGATCGAGTTCTATCAATCGCTGGGCGCCAGGATGATGAAAGAGTGGCTTACGATGCGGGTGAGCGGAGAGGCGTTGCAAAAGCTCGGGGCGAAGGATTCTTAGAGGCTGTAACTCAAGCGGCGCAAGTGTCTTCTGCCGCCGATTTGCTCAATCTGTTCAAATCTTGAGCAGCCTGTCTTGCATCGGTTTTGGCGGCTCGCTGGGAGTTTCCGATTTGACCTTTTCGCGTGCGGTGAAAACAAACCCGTAGCAGCGGGCGTCACAGCGCTGACACCGGTAGGGACGTAGGAGGACCAAGGGTAAGATGACGGATTCGTAGGCACCTCGGCGCGTTGATCGCCGAACATCTCTACTGTGACATTCAGGGCAATAGCGTTTGAGTGAGAATAGAATCACGAAAATCCTCCGGAGGAGTGGTTAGCGCTGAGGGGGTATCACCTACGATGCGCTCGATTGCGAAAAAGATGCAACTTTTGTGCTAAGCAATCCGCTAAGAATCCGCCAGGTGAAATTTGCTGCTCCATTCAGCCTCTAGATTCTCTTGCGGCGCCTCCGAGATCACTAAACCCGGCTGACAAACTAGATTTGGGACGCGGCAAGCACTATCCAGAATAGCGCATTGAACTTGTGAGTCGTAAGTGTCTAATCAAACACTGGCCAAAGGGAGAGAGGCAAGACACAATATCGATGATCCACCCAACTTCCGGGCAGCTCGGAGGTTGAGCTCCCCAAGTTCATGGCATTGGCCATCTTTGAAAAAGTAAACCGCATTCATTAACGCCACGTTAAATAATTCCTTGCAACCGCTGGATTTCTGGCAGAATAGGCCGGAGAATTTTGCGCCTGGGGGTTTCGCGTTCGCTTCAGAAGTTTGGCATCGCAAAAATAAAGCCCCTCGGTGGTGCGCCACCAGGGGCTTTAGAGGTAAGAAGAGGAGAAACATGGTCCCGCACCGGCCCGCGTCGTGAAGCCCTGGGGGCAAGGTCATCTCGACGCGGCCGATGCTCCAGCGGGACTCTGGTTAGAAGTTAAACTCCATCCGAATTTGTGTCCAATCGATTCTCTTTATGGGAACAATCAAAAAGAAGGCCTCATCAAATGTTCGCCAGCCACGGCAACAAACGATACAGTTTAGGGGCGCCATGGAGCCGGATAAACAATCGGCGCAGGTCTTTTGTTTCGAAACGCAGTTGAACTCGTCGATCCCGGCGCCGGAGATTGAACCTGCACGTTCGTCAACGGCCAGAAATTGAAAATGCCCAAAGCACATTCCCCGGAATCTCAATTGCAACTCGTCGCGCAAGGGGACGTCACAGCCTTCAGCGGAATCTACGATGAGTTTGCGCCGCAAGTTTACGGGCTGATTGCCCACGTGCTTTCGTCGCGCAGCACGGCGGAAGAGGTCCTCGGGGAGGTTTTTGTCCGCCTCTGGAATGACAGCCCCATGGTGAGCGCGGAAGGCGTAAGCATTGCAGCGTGGTTGATCGTAAATGCCCGGGCGGCTGCGCTGGAGAAACTATGCGAGGTGCCCCGCGAGGCATCCGCATCCAAAGGCAAAGTTACAAAGGTTGCTTCCAGCAAGGCGCGTGGGAAGGATGGGCGCGGCCGAAAGGCGAACCGCACTTTGAATCCCGCGTGGTTACCCGACCCGAAGGCAATCGGTCTGATCGATGCGCGTCTCGGAATCCTGCACAAGGCGGTTAATCAGTTGCCGCCGGAACAACGGAAGGCCCTGGATCTCGCCGTCTTCGCGGGACGAAGCGAGAGTGAAATTGCGGTGGCGATGGGCGAACCCCTGGGAAAAGTGCAGCGGTCGTTGCGGGCCGCGGTTATATTTGTCAAACATCGGTGCAGGGCGGTGTGTGGAAAATGGACTGCCAACATCTAGAAGAACTCCACGAACTCTGGCTGCTCGGAGCTTTGTCCGATCAAAGCTCCAACGATCTTCCCAGCCATTTGGCGCGGAACTGTCCCCATTGCCAGGCGCGGATGCGCGAGGCCACGGAAATCGTCTACATGCTCTGTCTCCGCTCCAAGCCTGCCCGTCCCCATCCCCGCGTGAAGGCGGAATTGCTCGGCAAGATTCAAACCAAACGAGAGCCTCACGGGTGATGCTTGCAACCCTCATCGAATAGACCCCATTTGCGAAGGGAATTGGGTCTGGCGCAGGCCACCGCGCTGGCCATCACCGACATGGTGGGGATCGGCCCCTACATCACGATTCCCCTTCTCATCGCCACTATGGGCGGCCCGCAGGCGATGCTAGGCTGGCTGGTCGGCGGAGTCCTCGCGGTTTGCGATGGATTGGTTTGGGCTGAGCTCGGCGCCGCAATGCCCCAGGCCGGCGGCAGCTACAACTATTTGCGAGAGGCTTTCGGTCCACGTGGTGTGGGCCGCTGGCTGTCGTTTCTGATGGTCTGGCAGATTATTTTTTCCGCGCCGCTTTCGGTGGCCAGCGGGAGCATCGGGTTTGCCAACTATCTGCACTTTCTCGCGCCGAACCTTTCCGGATGGCAGGTTCACGGCACGGCAGCGGTATTTCCATTGGTTCTTGTTCTCCTCCTTTACCGCCGCATCGGAGCGATTGGCAACTTCACGATCGTCCTCGCAGTCGGAGTCCTTGCCGGTTGTCTCTGGATTTCCATCTCCGGCATTCCGCATTTCAGTGCCGCGCGATTGCTCGATTTTCCCGCGCTTCACCTCAATCTGATTTTTTGGGCGGGACTGGGCCACGCCACGCTTTACGCCCTTTACGACTACTTCGGCTATTACAACGTCTGCTACCTGGCCGAGGAGATCCGCGATCCGGGGCGAGTAATTCCCCGCGCCATCATGTTTTCGATTTTCGCCGTGGCGGCACTCTACATCCTGATGACCACGGCGTTCCTCAGCGTGATTCCGTGGCGGGAAGTCATCCACAGCCAATTCATCGCCTCGACCTACATTCAAATCTTGTTCGGATCGACGGCCGGAAAAGTTATGACCTGGCTGCTCTTGTGGATCGCGTTTTCGTCGGTGTTTTCGCTGCTGCTCGGCTATTCTCGAATCCCTTACGCAGCAGCTATCGACGGCAATTTCTTTTCCATATTCGGCCGACTCCATCCCAAGGGCAATTTCCCTTACATTTCGCTGATTACCCTGGGATTGGCCGCCTCATTCTTCAGCCTCGGCCACCTGAGTGAAGTCATCGGCGGCCTGATTGCCACGCGCGTGCTCATTCAATACCTTCCACAGACGATCGGATTCTTTCTGCTCCGCATCCGCAACCCCACCATGCCGCGCCCATTCAAGATGTGGCTCTACCCGCTGCCGGGAATCATTTCGCTGGGTGGATGGATTTACGTGCTGGCGAGTTCGGCGGGAAGGTCGCTGCTGTTTGCGCTGGCAGTTCTGCTGGTAGGAAGCGCGGCTTACTTTGCGCGGGCGAAGATGCGGCGGGAGTGGCCGTTCCTGCAAGAAAGTAGACAGTAGGCGGTAGACAGGATACAGGGAGATCGCCGCGGTTGAACGATGTGGGCACTGGAAACCGTGGCAAGGATTCTGTGAAAACGAGTCGTTCGACCCCTTCCCGTATGCCGTCTGCTGTCTACCGTCTACTCTTCCCCGTCGTCCCCACTCTTCCGGACCAACAAAAACATCGCCTCATTGTGAATAATTTTGATATCGGTGCCGTCGGGTTGGGCGGAGAAGCCGGATTTGTCTCCGTTCATGGAGGATTCCATCAGCTTGCGGGCTTCGGCGTATTTCTTGGTTCCCGGCGCGTGCCCGCCACGCAGCATCCAGTTGTCGAATGACCGCTGCCGCCGCCGGAGCGACTGCCGTTGAATCTCCAGCCCCGCGTCGTCAAAGAGCCGCAGGAATTCCGTCAGCCTCAGGGTGAGCGTGTGCGAAGGGTCGCGCAGCACCTCGATGCGATTGTAAATCTCAAATTTGGAATCACTCTCCGGAGCCACCGGATCGATGATGAACAGCCGCCCTTCCGGCTTCATGACCCGAGCCATCTCGTTGAGAATCACTTTGGGCTTGGGCATGTGGTGAAACGAGCATTGGCACGAGACCAGGCTGAAGGCTCCATCGGCAAAAGGAATCTGCTCGGCTTCACCACGAACGAAATCGGCATTGGCAATCTGCCTTTCGGCCCGATAGCCCCGCGCGCGATTGAGCATCTCCGGCGTCAAATCGATGCCTCGAACCGAATGTACCAGCGGCGCAAGCGCCAGAACGTAAGCTCCCGGCCCACAGGCAATATCCAGCGCAATGTCAGTGGGCTGCGGCTTAGCGAAGTCGACTTTCTCCCTCAGAACCTCCGGCGTGTCGCGCATCGCAAACACCGAAAAGGCTTCGGCGGTCTTGGTGAATTGTTTTTGGACGGTTTCCTTGTGCTTTTTGGACATAGCCGTATTAAAACTGGAGCGCTGGGAATTGTCCAGCGTTGTGAGTTCGTATCCTTCTCTGGAAGGGCGGGGCTTCAGGTGCTGAGTCCGTCGGCTGACGGACGAAGGAGATCGTTACCCGCGGAGCCATGGCAGCGCCAACCACCGCGATTGTGGTCCACGGCTCTTCGCAAGTTGCCGCATGCATCGTCCGGCAATGGATGCGGCCTAACGGTTCCTGTCTAACGCCATTAATCTTGCGAGCAGGTCAGGACAAAATGGCCGTGCCACTTGCAGATGCCCTCATTACCGACGTCGTGCTAATTCCTGAGGGAGATCCCCCGGCTGTGCCGGGGAGGCAGCCAAGGTTTGACGGTTACGGGAGTGGATGCCCAAAACTGAACGAGACCCCTCACCCGACCTCCTCCGTCGGCCACCCTCTCCCCTGGGAGAGGGAAAGGGGATTTTCAGCGCGTCGGCGCGAAGGAGTTTGCGGCGGTGTCGCCGCAAAAATTCCCCTTCCTTCTCCCCGGGGAGAAGGTGTCCGTCAGCCGACGGACGGATGAGGGGTCTTTTGCCGACGGTTATGGTTAAGCCCCTTTGAGGGGCAGCCACCGTAAAGCCTCCGGCTTTGCCGGAGGATATTTACTGGTCCGGCGAAACCCAAACGCGCCGGGCCGCCGCTTCACCAAGGGCAATTCCCTTTCCCTGCACGTCCAAGCTCAGCGTTCCGTCATAATTCTGCGCCAGCACGGTTGCACGCGCCCCCGGCCGGATTCCCAACCCGTCAAAGTACTCCAGCAGTTTGCGGTCGCGCTCATACATGCAGTGGATTTTCACCGGCGAGCCCGCGGGCGCTTCCCAGAGCAGTTGCATTCCGCGTTTTCTTAGTTCTGCCGCGCTTTTATCAATCTCGTTGCCATGCGGGCAGCGGCTGCTGGGGCCGAGAATCCCGGCCAACCTCCGCTCGACATCCGAGGAAATCGCGTGTTCGAGCCGCTCCGCCTCCTCGTGGACTTTGTACCACTCCATTCCCAGCATCTCTTGCAACATGCGTTCCACCAGGTGATGCCGCAGCCGCAGCCGGTCGGCAATCTCGCGGCCTTCCCCGGTCAGCGAAATCACTCCCTTGCGGTCCACCGTCACCAGCCGGTCGCGGCGCAGTCGCCTGAGCGCCAACGCCACCGCCGGAGGGCTGACCTGCAGCCAGCGCGCGATGGTGGCGGCGATCACCGTGCCTTCTTCCGCCTCGGCTTCGGCGATGGCCTTCACGTAATCCTCTTTCGAGATTGTCATAATCATGGTCTGGATCTCACAATCTCAGGCGTCAATTTCTGTACCCATTTGCACGGACCGCAGGGCCTTGGTAGCAGTCTCCAAGCGATTGTCAAAGCAGGGCTTATGGTTTCTCTCGGCATCTCCAGCCGGTCGCTGAGGGCGTCCATGGCCATGGCTTCCAGGTAAATCCTACCAAAATAGTCCCCTAAACCTCCACAACAAAATAGAGTTGACTAAAGAAAATCTCTATAGTTAACTATAGTTAATTACAGAACAAGGCAGGGATTAATATGGTCATGATGTCCGTAAATGCGCGTCTTCTTACTGCCTTCCGAGGTCACTGGCAATTGCGATATCTCTTCGTGAGTTTCGTAGCCCTAAGTGCGCTCGCATACTGGTCTTTACCAGTCCACGCCCAGGGCGAAACCACTAGCGCCATCGTAGGGCAGGTTACCGACTCCACGCGCGCGGGGATTCCGGGCGCCAGCGTGGTCATCAAAAACGTCGAAACGGGGCTTGAGCGTCGAGCCAGCACCGACGCTGACGGCCGCTTCAATTTTCCCCAGCTTCTTCCCGGCACCTACTCCGCGCATGCTCAGGCACAAGGGTTCGAGCCGGAACAGGTTGCGCGCGTCGTCGCCGAATTAGGCCAGAAGCAGACGGTTGATTTCGTCCTGAAAGTCGCGGAACTCCAGCAAACCGTCGAAGTGAATGGTGCGCCATCGCTCATCAACACGGAGAACGCCAACACCTCGACGGTCTTGAGTGCTCCGGCGCTTGCTGACCTTCCCAATCCCGGAGGCGACCTGACCTACCCGCTGCAATTCGCGTCTGGAGCGCTGATCAACACCGCGGGAAGCGGCAATGATTTTGTCGGCGGAACCAACGGCTACGGCAACGTTGAATTCAACGGCCTGCCGGCGCTTTCCAACGGCTACATCGTCGATGGCCTCGAGACCAACGACCCACTGACGAATCTGAACAGCGGGCTCTCCACAAATCTCGTGCTGGGTCTGAACTCCGTCTCCGAAGTCACCGTCAACACCCTCTCCTATTCCGTGGATCAGGGGCGGTACGGCGCGTCGGAAGTCAATTACGTGACCAAATCGGGAACGAATCATTTTCACGGGAACGCCTATGAGATCTGGAACGGCTCACTGCTGAACGCCGCCAATTTCTTTACCAACGCGACGCCCGGCAATCACAAACCGCGCTCAGTGGTGAACCATTTCGGCGGAAGCCTGGGCGGACCGATCGTTCGCGACAAGCTTTTCTTTTTTTTCGATACTGAGTGGGTGCGCATTGCGCTTCCCATCGTGACGCCCACCACCGTTCCCACCCAGGCCTTTCAGCAATACGTTTTGCAGCAACTGCCGCTGGGAGGAACCGACAGCATCACCGGAACGCAATATCCCGCAGCGCCGGCGTTAGTCCCGTTCTACCGCAACATGTTTTCGCTCCATCAAAACACCGGCGGAACGCCGCTGGCAATTCTCGGCTGCCCGTTGAACGCGGACGGTGGCCTGGCCGCAGGCTCGCTCGCCAACGGGAACGGCTGCGCTAACCGGCAAATTGTTTCGCACTCCAGCGATGACCACGAGCAGGTTCAGACCGCGCGCCTGGATGACAATCTTGGCGACAAGGACTCGCTGTGGTTCCGCTTTCAGTCCGACACCGGCGTTCAGGCCGCATACACCGACGCGATCAATCCTCTCTTTAACGCCACTTCTCCCCAGCCGCTCTACTCGTTTGCCGCTGGGCACACCCACGTCTTCTCGCAGGATCTGGTGAACTACTTCAATCCCGCGTTCTCGTGGTACAAGAGTCTCTTTGCGCCGGCGGATTTTGCCAGGACGCTCGCGGCGTTTCCGATTGTTCTGCAAGGTCAAGGAGCGAACGCACCTTTTACCACGCTCGGCGGGCTCGACAACACCTGGCTTCAGGGCCGGACCGCCACGCGCTTCTTCATCAATGACAATCTCGCCTGGAGCCGCGGCGCGCACGAATTCCGTTTTGGCACCAACACGCGAATCTTCCGGCTGAATGATTACGACTTCGGCGAAGGCTCGGTTCCTACGGTCACCTACACGGATCTTCCCCAGTTCATTTATGGCGTCGCCTCAACCGCGAGCAAAACGTTCTCTCCTGCCGCCAACCAGCCGTTCAACTTTCTCAATCTCGATCTCTACGCGCAGGACACCTGGAAGGTCGCTTCCCGCTTCACCTGGACGTTCGGGCTTCGCGACACCTTCAATTCCAATCCGCGGAATCCTCACTTGCAGGTCGCGCGTCTCAATAGTTCGTTTGAGTCGCTTTCGCACGACGTCAATCAGCCCCTCAGCGCAGCGATTCAAACCGGCCTCGGCAATGTCTTCGATTCTACGCCCATTGCCATCCTGCAACCTCGGACGGCCATAGCCTGGCAACTCACACCGCACACAGTTTTGCGCGCAGGGTTTGGCATTTTCAGCGACCTTCTCCCCGGTAGCGTCGCCGACACGCTTGGAGCGAATCCGCCTTACGTGCAGAATTTTACCGGCGGATTGCTCGGGTCGGTGGGCGGGTTGAGCCTGGCGCCGGGAGTCCCAGGCAGCGCCATCGACTCGACGGTGGAGGCAAATCAGGCCTTCACTTCCGGATTCGCGGCGGGCGAGCTTTCCTGCGCGTCGCCTCAGGCGAATCCCGCCGCTTGCCTGCCTCCCGTGTCGCTGACGGCGGCTCCAGGAGGCAAGCTTCACGCGCCCTACTTTCAGGAGTGGAGCGCGAGCATCGAGCATCAATTCGGATCTTCCACGAAGTTGCGCGCTCAATACGTCGGAACCCGCGCCTTGAATCAGCCCTACTTGACGCAGGTCAACGGCTACCAGACGGTTTGCGACGGTTGCTTCGCTCCATTTCCCTACCTGAAGCCCACCGACGCGCGGTTTGGGCCCGTGGGGCAGCTTTCCACCGGGGCTTCGAGTCAGTATTCAGGGATGGAACTGACCGCAGAACGCCAACTGGGGCACGGCCTGCAAGGGCAGCTCAACTACACGCTCAGCCGTTGCCGCGATCAGGTTTCGAACGGCGGATTCCTGCAATTTTCATCGGGCGGAATCCTCTCTCCTCTGCCCGGCGAACTCGACCGCAACGAGGGTCCCTGCGACTACGACATTCGCGATAACCTCACGGCGCAGTACACCTACACGCTGCCCTTCAAAGTGCATGAGCATCGCCTTGCCTATTTTGTGAATGGATGGCAGGTTTCCGGTACGGTGTTCTGGCACAGTGGAATTCCCTTCTCTGTTGTCAGCACGCCTTACTCGGCGGGAGGCAATGGAATCGTCCAGGGAGCAGGACCTGAGTTCGCGAGCCGGGTGCCCGGAGTTTCCCTTTATGCGAAGCAGCCGATTGATGGAATCACTCAGCCCGGAACCCAGCAGTGGCTCAATCCGAACGCCTTCGTTTCCGTGGTCGATCCCAGCACCGGAGCGTGCGTGGGGGGCGATAATCCTGCAAACTGCCAATTTGGAACCCTTGGCCGCAACGCGTTACGTGGGCCACAATTTTTCTGGAGCGACTTTTACGTTACGAAATCGATCCCACTCAGCGAGCATGTAAAGCTTCGGCTCGACGGCCAATTTTTCAACGTCCTCAATCACCCGAACTTCGCGCTTCCCAGCATGGTTTTGGCGGGAGTCCCCGGCAAGCCTGGCACGCAGACGGGCTTTGGCGCCCTGACCTCCACCACCTCTCCGCCCACAGGCCTGCTGGGCGTTGGGCTGGGCGGCGACAATTCGCCACGCATGATCGCGTTTCAGGCGCGAGTGGAATTTTGAGGCGGTGACATCGGGTTGGTGCGCGGCGCCGAGAATGCTACCCTCCTGGTTTAGGAGGGGCTGAATCCGTCAGGCGACGGACGAAGGGGGGTGGTTGCGAGCGGAGCCATCGTGATGTGAACCACCGCCTTTGGGGTCAGCCGCTTTTCCCCGAATTCCCATGACGCCAACTTCGCATTGCGGGCAGATTGAATTTGTCTGGAGCTTCGTTCGACATCTGCGGCTTTTCCTTAAGTTCCAATGACGGCAAATTCATATTGCGGACAGACAGAATTTGAGTGGAGCGGAGTTCGAGAAATGACTCCCGCAACCAAGCACACTCGCAGCTCGGACCGCCGTTTTTACAGTCCGCGTCTCTTCGCAAACTTTAGTACGAGTCACATGCAAAATCTGTATGGAACGCTTCTGAAGAGCCGCTGACCGCAATTGCGGCGGTCATCGCTACGTCCTTTTCCTGAAAACCACCCCCGACGCTAGCGCGTCGAGCCTCTCCTCATTTGAGCTGGGACCTTTTGCGGACGCACGATTCCACCCGCCAAATGCAATGACCTCTCCGTAGGACTCGAAGGTTCACCGCGGCCACCCTCTCCCCCCTGACCCCCTCGTTGGTCCCAGAAACTGTTCACCGTGGCCACCTGTTTTTCCCCACCCCCTCGTTGGTCCCAGAAACTGTTCACCGTGGCCACCTGTTTTTCCCCACCCCCTCGCCGGTCCCCCGACACTACCCCGTATCATCTATCGGTGCGATTTGAAGAGAGCATGAATGTTTTTTTCGATGGGCTGAGGATGCATCGCTGAATTTTGGTGGGAACCGTACGCCGCTTGTTTCCGCCCCGTTGGGACTGATCCCAAAGTCGCATCGTGAATCTGCTTTCCCCGGGCCGCGGGCCTTCGAAGTTATTCGTACCGCGAGTGTCCCAACCCGCGACAAAGCTCCCGACCCGATCCAGGCGGGCGAAGCTTCAAGGGCTATCCCCTCCTTCGCAACCCGCAAAGTCAGTCGCCACATAGACTCGATTTAGGAGGGGGCTGAGCTGTGAGCGAAACGGGTGGTTACCAGTGGAAGTTAACGTAAATTCCTTCACTCCCTCGCGCAATGCTGTCGATAAACGATTCGGGGATGTGTCGGGGGACCAACGAGGGGGCAAATGGAAGAAGTCTGGTTCCAATTTTCATTGCCCTCTTTGGGGGTCGAAGATTCGCGCTGGCGAAAGAGGTGGGATCGGTCAATTGACGGACGGGTGAGGGGAAAGTCACAACGGCCCTTCCCTCCCCCGATTCGCGCCATCGTTATTAAACTGGGAATAAGCTGCTATTGTGCGATGGGACCACGCAAACAGCCATGCGCAAACTCAAGCTACCACTGCGAAAATTCGTCGCTGTGAGTCACGAACTCCGGGTAGGCGCCGGCACCCAACTCGTAGAGGTCGGCGCCGTGACGCTCGTCTTCAATCGGAATGCGCTGCGGATAGAAAGCATTCAGCAGCCAGTTGAGCCCATAAGTCAGTGGCAGGATGAAACCCAGGAGAGCCGCAATGCCGACAATCTGGGCCAGCATTTGGCCGCTGGGGGTGGGGACGGGAGTTGCGCTGATTCCTGAAACTGCAACTGCGGCGGCGTGCGGGAAAAGTCCCGCGGCCAAAATTCCCCAGATTCCGCTAATCGCATGAACCGAGACGGCTCCAGCGGGGTCGTCGAGTCCGATGTGAGCCTCCAGCCAAGCGACCGTGTAGGTGACCATCGCGCCCGCGATGAGTCCAATCAGAACGGCAGCCGCGGGCGGAAAGAAGGCGCAACCCGCGCTTGAGGCCACGAGTCCACTGACCCAACCGTTGGCGCTCAGAGAGGCGTCCGGCTTGCCGAAGCGATACCGCGTGATGAGGGCGGCGGCCAAAACCGCCGATCCTGCTGAAAGCAGAGTGTTTGCCACCACCAAAACCACCGAACCCGGGCCAACGCCCATAAAGACCAGTGACCCGGCAGCATTCAGGCCAATCCAACCCACCAGAGCCAGCAGGCAGCCAAAAAGCACGAGCACCTGATTGTGCCCCGGGACCGCGGCGGGCATTCCCTCGGGATTGAACTTGCCACGGCGCGGACCGAGCAGCCAAACGATGCTGAGCGCGGTGAGTCCGCCCACCACTTGGACCGTGGAGCTCCCCCCCGCGTCGAGGAATCCTCGGCCCAGCCCGTAGTTGGCGCCCAGGCTCGCGAGCCATCCGCCTCCCCAAACCCAATGAGCGAAAAGGGGATAGGTGATTCCAGCAAGGAGAACAGTGGAAACACAGCATGAACGGAGACGCCAGCGCTCCGCCCCCGCCCCCAGAGGAATCAGCGCCGCAACGCTAACACCCATAAATTGCAATAAGATAGCAAGCGACGCGGGGGACCCGTTCAAAGGAACGCTGCGCAAGAAGAACTTACCCGCCCCCAGCCAGCTCCAATCCTTGCCAAAAATCGTCATCATGTGGTCTGGTAGACCCGGGTACGCCTGCCAGGCGCAACCCGTCACAAAGCACGCTACAGCACCGCTCCCCACTACGCACAGCGTGGCAAGCATCGAGTGTGCCGCACTTCGCGAACGGGCGAGTCCGGTATTGATGAGAGCAATCCCCGCCACTGCCAGCGGGACAAGAACGATGAATAGGATCGCCAAAGCCTCGGAAATGTCGGTGATGGCAAAAACCGGTTTGGGAGTCACTCGTGACCCCTCTTGGCGACGATGTGGGCGCGCGTAAAAAATACCAAACCCATGACTTCCACACCAATGCCGGCAGCTACGAATAGATCTCGCGAGGCGTATGCACGGAGCAAGACCAAAGCGGCAAGCACCAGAAAGCACCCGGCGGGCAACATGAGAATTCCAACAATCTTCATCTTTTCTCCGGAAGAATTCTAACAGAGAAGCGTTCCGCCAGCGCATAACCTGGTGTCCGAACTCATACTTTTTCCATCGATTTTTTTTATTGCAACTAGAACCAAATTCGGTTCGAACCCAAATCGCTCAACGGTTTCAATGCCGGGGATTCGCGGCGATGAAACCCTTGCAACCCCGTTCCAGAGCGAGGTGGCACTTACGTTTCATCAGCTTGCAGCCTTGGTGAAAGCTTGCTGTATGTTTTCTGCCTCTTCTCCGAGTTCCAGATGGAAAAGAATAATTTATGGCGGCAGTAACCTATCGACAACAAACGTATTTTTATCGGCAGCAGAAAATCTATTTCTTTGACCTGCCTAATACCTTTGTATAGGTTGGGACTGCAAGCCACCAGCGCGAAGCAATTTGCACTCAATTAGGTTTCGCCAACCCCGTCGGAAGGGTTCTCTTTCTTGTCACGGCGGGAGAAGTGAAGACGACCGGCATTTCAGATTTGTTTTCGCTTGGGGGATCTCCCTGACCGGTTGCGGTCTGGAGGACCAGGGCTTTCCATTAATCTAAACAAGGAGGATCAAGATGGCGGAGAAGACTACCGGTGAAATGATACCCACTCTGGGTCTAACGGGATTGACGATGAATGCCATGGCGCTGATCGCGCCGGGAGCTTTTCTTTGGTTAACTTTTCTACCCCAGGCAACTGAGGGCACGACGGCGCCAGCCATGTGGCTCGGCATCTTCGTGGCCTTGCTCTTATGCCTGGCCACCGCGGTTTCCTATGCGGAGCTTGCAAAGCTTTACCCAGGCCCGGGAAGCTCGTATTTCTTTGCCGAGCAGGCTTTCCTCAACCATGACAAGGCGTGGCCCTATGCCCGCATTTCCAAGTTCATCATTGGTTGGGCCTCGCACCTCTACTACTGGATCTATCCGGGCGTGATGGTGGCGGTAACCGGAATTTTTGTTGGCTATGTCGCTGGGACTCTCTGGCCCAGTTTCATGAATGCCTCCAACCCTGGCCCCATGTTCATGATGGCCGTTTGCATCGCGTTCACCTTCGCGGTGGCTTACATCGCCTACCGTGGAGTAGTGGGTTCAACGGCCGTCAGCGTTGCCATCAACATCATCCAGATCAGCGCCCTGCTGGTGTTTTCGGTCATGGCTCTAAGCTATCGTCTAAACCATGCGCCGGGAAGCGTTGCCTGGCAGTTCGATTCGACCTCGGGCGAGGCTTATAATTACCAATTCCTCACTGAGAAGGTGACGGCGAATGGGCAGACCACGGACTCCATTGTCCGCGATTCCGCCGGCGTACCGAAACCTATGAAGGACGCATCCGGCAATAACGTGCCCTATCACATCGATTACACCCCCTATGATGCAAGCGGAAATTTCCTGGCCCATGACAGCGCCAAGTCCGTCGTCGCACCCCATAAGATAGGCTGGGTCTTCGTTCAAGCTACGGTGGCGATTCTGATCCTGGTAGGATTTGAATCCTGCACGTCGCTGGGCGGTGAAGCCAAGAATCCCAAACGCGACATCCCAATCGCGGTCATCACTTCACTATTGGTTCAGGGAGCCTTCTGCTACCTCATTGAGTACTTCTGCGCCAACTACTTCCTGAATAGCGGGTACAGTATGCAAAACGCCGTTACTTCGGCCGCTCCACTGGGCGACATGATGGTGACGGTGGGTGACGCTCTGTTCGGCCAAGGGCACGGTCGAATCTTTATGTTGTGCGAGGCGATCACCGTGTTTCTGGCCCTGATTGGCACCACCCTGGCTTGCATGAACACCGGGGCTCGTGTCACCTATGCCATGGGGAAGGACGAGGAAGTGCCGGAACACTTCGGTCTGCTGCATGGCGAAAAATTGACACCGCACCGCGCCATCTGGACCCTGGCCATCATCACCGCGGTCATCGGCTGCATTTCCCTGATTGCCGTGTTCGGCGATGCCTCCGCTCCCACGGATGCGGCGATCGCGGCATTACCGCATGGCTTCTGGTCAAGCTTCGGCTACTTCAGCCATGACAAGCTTGCCGCCCTGCCCAATTCGCTGCTGTTCATCACCCTGGCTTCGAATTTTGGCACCTTCCTGCTCTATGGCATGAGCTGTATCACCTGCATCGTGGCCTATCACAACCACCCCAACTATAAGTTCCTGCGCCACTTTGCGGTGCCGGTGTTCGGGGTCGTAGCCAACCTAGCCTGCATGGCGTTTTACCTGATCGGGCCATTCATGGGCTATGGCACCAAGATGGAACCATTGCTGGCCCTGGGCGTCGCTGCGGTCTGGGCTATTTTCGGAGGGATCTACTTCGTTCGGAACAGCAAGAAAACCGGGCGAACGACGTTCGTTGAAAGTAAGGCAACAGCATCATAATTCGCACAGGGATTTGCACCAACTTTCCCCACACCTTGGGCCCGCGGGGCGGCATACACCGCCCTGCGGGTCCAAAATTGTCAGTGGCAGCGAAATTCTCATTTTCTGCGCTCCCGCGTCTGGGAACAATCAGAGCGGTGGCAATTCCGTTTCCCCAGGCCGAATTGCCAGATGCAAGAAAGCGCATTGCTCCGGCCACCGATCAAGATTGTCCAGCGTGGGGCACCGTGCGAAGCACCAAAGAATGGACTAGCGTCATTCGAGCTGCGCTGCGGGAAGGTACATTGGGATACCCTCTGGATGTCCGTCTTCCCGCCGACGGCGTTGCCGATCTGCCCACCGCGGCAACAGATCGATCGCTTTCCGCGAAGGTATCAAATCTCGAGGAGATGTTATGATAGAAAATACTGCGGGGATTTTCCCGATTCAGCAGGTATCTTCACCCTCTGCAGTGCGTGATGCTCAGTCTTCCATGTTGGACATCGAATTCGGCGAACATAGCGATATCGGAAAAGTCCGGGATACCAACGAGGACTCCCACGGCCATGTAGGCCCGGCTAATCCGGCGCAGGCCCGCTCGCACGGCTGGTTCTTCGTATTGGCGGACGGAGTTGGCGGCCATGACCGGGGGGAAGTCGCCTCTCGCCTGGCGGTTGACACGGTTGTGGAAGGGTTCAAACGATCCCGCCCCAATGAACCCCACTCCGACCTGCTGCCGAAAATAATTCAGCAGGCGAACATCAAGGTTTATGAGGCTGGAAGGTCCGCCAAACCCGGTGGCGCGCAGATGGCGACCACGATGGTGGCATGCGCCCTGCGCCATGACCGCGCGGTAATCGCTCATGTTGGGGATTCGCGTTGTTATTTGATTCGCCGTAACCGCGCCACGGTGTTAACCCGCGATCACACGGTGGCGAATGAGCATGTCCGTCTTGGGCTCATCACCGCAGAAGAATCCACGCAGTCACCCAACCGGCACCGCCTGCTGCGTTCACTGGGACACGATCTATTCGTCAATGTCGACATCAATCAAACCCAGGTGGTTCCGGGCGATGTCCTGCTGCTCTGTTGCGATGGAATGCACGGCGCTTTGGACGATTCCGACTTGGTGAAAATTGTCACCCACAGCAAGAATATGAACGATGCCGCCAATCAACTCGTGGCGCTTGCCAACGAAAAGGATGGCAGCGATAATATCAGCGTTCAGTTGATTCGGATCAAAAGCGTCGAACGCGTAGGCATGTACCGGGGCAGGCCTTACAAGCTGCGTTAACCCTTTGGAATCTCCGGCACTCTCAATTACGCATCTGCTTAGCTCATGACTCCCATCCACGCCGGTGATCAGCTCGATCACTACCAGATTGAACAGCTCATTGCCCGCAGCGGCATGGCCTCCATTTACAAGGGAATCGATACCCGCGCCGGAAAACCTGTAGCCATCAAAATTCCGCACCCGGAAATGGAGTGCGACCCCATCTTTTATGAGCGCTTCAAACGCGAGACAGATATCGGCGCCCGGCTGGATCACCCCGGCGTCATGAAAGTGTTTGTGGATCCCGATCGCTCTCGTGTCTACATGGTGATGGAGTGGGTGGACGGCCAGTTGCTGCGGCGGATTCTTCGCGGGCAAAAAATCCCCGCCGATCGTGCCGCGAAGCTGACCTTGCGAATTCTGGAAGCACTCGGTTACATTCACTCCCACGGTGTAGTCCATCGTGACCTCAAGCCGGAAAACATCATGGTGGACGAAAACGACAACATCAAGTTGATCGACTTCGGCATCGCCGCCAATGCCGGCGCGCGGCGCATTACCTTTGCCAAGCTCAGCAATACGATGGGGACCCCGGACTATATCTCTCCTGAGCAGGTGAAGGGCAAACGCGGCGATGCACGCAGCGACATCTATGCGGCGGGCGTTATGCTCTACGAAATGCTGACGGGCAAGACACCCTTCCAAGGCGAGAACCCCTTCGCCATCATGAACGACCGGTTGCTGAATAATCCGGTTCCCCCGCGGGAGATCGATCCCACAATCACCCCGCAGCTCCAGGAGATCATCTATCGTGCGCTGGAACGTGATCCCGCCAATCGCTACAAGGACGCCGCAGAATTTGCCCACGACCTTGCCCACCAGGACCAGGTTGGCGTCGCCGAACGTTTGGAGCTGAAAAATTGGAGGGAGCGCCGGTCACCCGTCTACCGCCAGGTCCTGTTTTACCTCATGCTCGCGCTGATTCCCGTCGTCATTTTCGGAATTCTTCTATACGTCGCGAAGCATACTTAGAGGCCTTGGCAAGGTTTCACCCTTCCGCTCGCCTTTGTTTTGACTTCCCTGACCTCCTGTGCCATCATCCCCCCCGATGGGCACGTCCTATCCTTACCCCCAATCCAATGATGCGGCTGGCCAGGCGCCACCCATGCCTTCCTATACCCTGTTCGATTCGGTTGCGGTGGCAATCGCGACGCTGCTTGGTTCACCGATTGCCGGAACCACGGTCATGGCAGTCAACTATCACCGTTTGAAAAGCGCAGGCAAAGGTGTCGCAGCCGTTGCCCTGGGTCTGGTTGCAACGCTACTGGCAATATTTTTCGGCAACAAGATACCGTATTTCCTGTCATTGACAATTGCCATCGGCTTGCTGCTTTTGACCAAGAGCCTGGCCCAGGTTCTTCAAGGCGCGGATGTGTCCGACCATGTCAACAGGGGTGGCAAACTGGGTTCGCGGTGGGCGGCTGCCGGAATTGGTGTGGCCGGACTGATTGTCATCTTTGGCGTCGTATTTCTGGTCATGTATGGGCGGGATATCGGCAGTGACAAACAGAACGAGAAAGCAAAAGTCATCATCGGTGCAAAGGATACGGTTTATTACACGGGATCCGCGACCAAGGAAGACGCCCAAGCGCTCGGCAATCATTTGAAAGATATTGGATACTTTACCGACCGCGGCGTCACGGTATTCCTATCGAAGAAAAATGAAGATTCTGTGGTCTCGTTTGTGGTCAAGGACGGTGTTTGGAATGACCCGGATACAGTAACGGCCTTCCAACAAATCGGAGGATCGCTTGCTTCCCTGGTCGGAGTATCCACCCTTGATGTGCGCATGATCGACAAGGCGGAGGAGACCAAAAAGGAATTTAAGGCCGGCAAAGCCATCATTGGAACCAAAGATGAAATTTACTTTGCCGGCACCGCCACTGAGGCCGAAGCCGTAAAGCTCGGGGAAGCTCTGCGCACGTCGGGCTACCTGGAAGACCGCGGAGTCAGCGTTCTGCTCTCCAAGGGCGATGCCACCATGCTTTCATTTGTCCTGAAGGAAGGCGTGTGGGACAATCCCGCAAGCGTTAAGGGCTATGCGAAGATCGCACGCGAAGTCGCGCCGCAGATCGGCGGGCTGCCGATTGAACTGCGGCTGCTTAATACCACGCTCGAGACGAAGAAGGAAATAACCATCCAATAGCGTGCAGGCATTCTCCCTGCATGAAAATCGGACTTCGCTATTGCTCCAAGTCAGTTTTCTTAGCTTACGCCAAAGTTACGGAATGGAACCTCCGGGGCGCCTCAGGCGGCGTGGTGATGGTTTTCGTGGCTCCGATTTCCTGGATTTCGACACCCACATAGTAATCAAGCAAGGGGACGATGCTCTCGCGCCAGGCAAGTATGGCAGCGTAGGTTCGCCTTTCCACCAATTTCATCGGCTGAGGGCTCCAGGCCTGGGTCTCCGGACTACGCGTAAACAGTGTGGCCCGGACAACTTCTCGGCCCCGCAACCACAACGTTTATCTCGATGCGCTCGCCCTGCCGAAGCACCGTTGGCCGCGGTTGGAATGAAGGCTCTCGTTGCTGCTTTGGCGTCAGCCTCGCGAACTTGTGCGAATGTTCTTTCCACTTCCGGCGGCAACTCTCCCAGAAATTCCTTCATCGATGCCCGCAGGCGATCAAGGCCAGCCGCTCGTACTTGTTGTGCATCGACGCCAGTTGCCCCTGATCTTCGCGCGTGCTGACGATTTCCTGATATTGCAGAAAAACCTCGCGGACCTTCGGCGCAAGTTGCAGCCACAACGGCACGCCCTCGGAAAGGATGAGCTGGCGAGCTTCGGCGGCCTTGTTGGCCTTCTTCAAATCGCTTGCCGTTTTGCAGCTTAAGATGTAGGATGTGGGCGAGAATCCACGATTCAGAATACGGAGTCAGGAACTCCACAAAGCGTGTGAGGTAGTTTAGGCGCTCATGCTCCGCCGGGCTGGAAGCAGCATCGGTGAGGGCACGAAGTTGCTGCCCGACTTCGGCCTGCGATTTCATCACGGATTCGGGCGGGTCGTGATCCTCCCAGAACGCGAACGCCTCCGCATAATCGCCCGAGAACGCATGGGTCTCGCTGTGGCCATCCTTCATTTTTCCCGTGCCCGTGCAAAGGATTTTCCGTTCGCGGTCAGTATCCTCAAGAATCGTGGCGAGCTCTGCGGCTCTTGGCTCTCGCGCCTGGGTGGCGGAATATCTCAGGAAAAATTTCGAAGGCGCAACGCCCTTATCCCACGAGTTCGCGGATTGAAACCCCGCGTCGATATCCATAATCCGGTGCCGCCAATGAATCCCCAGCAATCCCTGGCAGCCGTACTGCTCTGCGAAATTCATATCCCGCACGAAACGGTCGACATGGAATTGCGGCAGCCACATCGCCGGATCGTCCTCCAACCATGGAACCGGCCAGCGGTCGCGCCCTTCAAGCTTTCCGAAAACTTCATTGACCGGGTCCCAGCCAACGGTGTTATTGAGGGCGGAAAAAATCACGTCCTCGGGCATGACCTTGTGGAAATATTCAAAGTGCCGCACGACGCCGCCCCAACCCGAGATCACCATGCGCTTCTCCGGCGCATGACGCTTGAGAAAATCGTACGCCTGCTTGAAGGGAGTGACCGAAAGGGGCACGTTGCCTTTTTGGCTCGCCCAGTTTGCTCCCTCGTCCTCCCACAGCCAGACGTAGTCCACCATGGGATAGGCTTCCAGCAAATTGCCCAGGCGGGTTTCCAGAATATCCTTTGCGGCAACGCTCTCGGGGTCGATGCGCGGACCGCCATTCTTGGGATCATCCGGCCGGCGAGCTTCCGGAGGAGTTGCGTTATAAATCTCGTCCGGAATCTGATACGGCTCAAATCCCACGCCCGTCTTGATGCCCAAATCCTTTGCGTATTGGAAGGCTTCCGCCCAAGCCCGCTGCGCGAATTCCTGCGCCTCCCAAGGCCCGCGTGCCTGAATTGCGGCATTCGCGCCGAAGATCTCACCGCTGAAGAAGTCTGCGCCGCCCATGCCATATCGCGAAGTTCGCTCCGGCAGATACCCCCAGCGATTGGTCGCCGAAGTATCAATAAACCCTTGATGCCCCACGCCTGCATATTCAAAGGAGAGCCAGGGCTCGGTCCACTGGTTCGTCATGGAATAGCAGTGCACTCCCAGCGTGTTGAATCGCATCCGCAGCATCGCTTCCAAATACGCGCGCCAGTCCTCGCGGTCGTATACCGTGACGCAATTCAGAAAGTCCGGCCAGGGGGTCAAGCCGCGCGTGTCGAACCGCGGCTGCGCCTGCCAGGGCTGCCCGGCGGGTGGCAGATTCAAGCTGTGGATAGGATCGAGCGGATATACCTCACCGTCCAATCCAAAAAACGCTCCCTGTCGTTCCAGAAAATCAAACACGCTATAGAGAATTGCCTGCTGTGTCGCGCCCGTGAATGTAAGCCGCAAGGTCCCGCCAGGGGCAGTTTCATTCGCGATTTCGTAGGACTCGGGGTTGCGGATACTCTCACGGCTGGTGGAAAGCGTGAAAACCAGACTCGAAGCTGGGGGTTGATCACTTCCGGCCGTCGCTTCTATTGCGTTCGCGGCAAGCCCGAGGTTGCGGAGTCCGCGCGCTAATTCCTTGGAGGCCAACTCCTGCTTAAATCCCGAGTTGGGCTCGCGAACGATCCAGATGGGAGCCTTTACATCGAATGTGGCCCTCATCGCCAAGGCGTTTGAGGCGGGGGCAGGGCGTGGTTGCTCGCCCATTGCTTCAGCTCTTGCTAAATCTGGAATTATTGGCGCAATACCCAATCCAATGGCGGTATTACGAAGAAAATGACGTCGTCCTATCCGTAAAAAGGGATGCATGGCATGGCTCCTTGGGAGGGGTGGAATGCGGGAAGATGCGAGACTTCGATGGGTTATCTGCGGGCATGAACTTTAATCATGGCGACAGCGATGAGATTTGTGGCAAAGGGTCAGGATTTTTTCTCCAGGACCAGAATCCAATCCGCGAAGGTTGGAGTTCTGTGGGGAGTCCAGGATCCGGTGGAATCCGGCGAGACATCACCCAAATCATGCTCCTTCCCCGATTTCGGGTCAAAGTAATAAGCGCGGTAGGAGACGCTGGCTTCAAGGCTTTTCACCGTGGGCGGCTTCCACGCCGGTGAAGGAATGAAGACCACACGGACTTCTCCTGGAATCCCGGCAGCATAGGGCCGTTCGTAGTCGTCTTTGCTCCAATGCGGGTCCACCCACTCCGCGTGCGGCTCGAACCGCCACCAGGAGTAGCGCATGAGCAACGTCTTCCCGATTCCGATGTGTTCGCTTCCAGGAAGTTCGGCTGCAACATCCCACGGCACATCACCCCAGGTTCCTCCATGCGGCGAAGGGCCGTAGAGATGTTCGCGAGTGTTGACTTGCCAAATCCCATTTGCACCATAGGTGTGGCCGCCTGCGCCGTTCAGAATGCAGGTCCAGAACATGAACCTTTGAATCTCCTGCCGGCTGGCTTCCAGAATCCCTTCGTAGCAGACCTCGCCCGCCAGCACCGGCATGGGCGGAGTTTTTTGCAACGACCCAGTGATGGAATTTTCCGTGTTGGGAATGCTCTTTCGATCGCTGTGGCCGGTTTGAAGCATGTCAAAGTCAATTACCGAAACGTCTTCAACCTGGTTGCGCGCGTTGTCGGTCGGGTGGATGGTGACAGCGTGGTGGTACGGGTCGATACTGCGGACGTACTTCCCAATTTCGGTCCAGCCCTGCTTCTGGGCGGCAGCGTCATCCTTTTTGGTTTTCGACAAGTAATAGGGCATGGCTCCCTCACCCGCCAGACACCAAATCACCGGATATGCGCCCCAGCGCGCAATCAAATTTCGCCAGTGCTGCTTGAGTTTTGGAATCCCCATGATCGGCAGGAAATAACCCCAGCAGGCGACAATACACGGCGTCAATCCTGCATCGATGAGATATCGAATGCGCAAATCCGCCGCATCAAAATAGGCCGGATCGATGCGCGCGTAATCCTTCTCCCACGGGTAGCCCGCTTCGTTCGCGCCGCGCGGATCAAACGGCGGCATGTCGGGATACAAACCGGCAATGATCTGAACAACCGTGAATCCCTTTCGGACCCGATCAGCCGCGAGTTGCTGAAAATCCTCCGGCCAACGCATGCGATTGCAAAGGCCCATCCACCACGTATCGCCCAACCAAAAAAAAGGTGTCCCATCCTCGTGCTCAAAATGGCAATGATCGGCAGCGACACGGACCGGTCCATGCTTGAGCAGCGCGTTGCTGCCCTCATAAGCCACGACCTCCAAAACTCCGTGGTGACCGTGAAGCTCGCCAGCGTCACTCGCGACGGTGTGATAGGTATAATGTCCGGGGGTGGCTGGAGAGAACCGAATCCGCCAGGTTTGTTCGCCCGCCCAGAAAGCCGGGACCGTATGCTCGTGTCCCTGGGGGTCAGTGAACACCACATCCAACTCGACAGCGTTGAAAGGGTCGGCATACGGCTTCTCCGCAGTGTACGACCACTCCACGACGGAACGGGCGATTCCATATCGCGCCGGATCGTCCAAATCGTAATTCTCTCTTCCCTTGTGCTGATTTTTAGAAGCTCCCGCAACAGCGTTCGACGCAAGGGGCAGCGATCCCGCCGCTACCGACGCTCCCGCCTTTTCCAAAAACGATCGACGGTTGATCTGATTCATTCGAGCCCCCTCATCGCGATTCACCTTCCCGATTGCCTCTTCTTCAAGATGGGAGAGTCTATCACGCGGAATTTGCAAACGGAGGATTGAAACTCTGGTCCGGAAGAATGCAACTTCGGAGAATTCAAAACGCCCCTATGACGCCACTCCTGCGGAATGGCCCGGGATTTCATCACCGCCTATTTCCGCTGCAACCGGGAACTTGATCGGAACGCGGTCCCGCTGCGAGCGGTAGAGCGCCTCAAAAATTTCCACTGTTTTGCGGCCCTCCTCGCCGGGAATCGAGGAATCGCGGCCCGCCATTACCGCCTGGAGGAAATCCGACATCTGGACGCGGTAATAGTAATCGATGGCATTCACACTCAGAAAGAAATCCGAATCTTCCTTCTGCCACCCTTTCAACATTCCTTCTTCTCCCGGCACAGTCCACAAATCGTTGATGGGCGGCTCCGCGATGGTCGACATTCCGGCCACAAACATCGCCCCGCCGTCGGGTTGAACTCCAACCGAGGCTCCGTTGCTGCCGTGCACGTAAACCCTTCCGTAAAGCGCCGGGTTTTGGGAATTACTGACGATGATATTGCCGAGCGCGCCGCTCTTGAATCGCAGCACCGCCACCGCCGTGTCTTCAACTTCAATGTAAGGATGATTCAGATTGGCCCAGAAACCGAACAGCTCATCAACCTCGCCCATAAACCAATGGAGCAAATCGAGCTGGTGCGGAGCCTGATTGACCAACACCCCACCGCCCTCCCCCTTCCACGATCCACGCCAGGGATCGCTGCGGTAGTAGGCCTCGTCGCGCCACCCGTACATCACGATGGAACCGAGAATCGGCCGGCCCAGTTTGCCTTCTTCAATCGCCCTCTTCACCCGAATGGACGGCGCATAGAATCGGCGCTGCGAAATCATGCCGACTCGAACGCCGCGCTCTTTCGCTGCATTCAGAATCGCGTCGCAATCCTCCAGCGTCGAGGCCAGGGGTTTTTCCACGAGTAAATGGACTCCCGCTCGTGCCGCCTTGACCGCGTGTAGCGCGTGCAAGGGGTGGGGAGTGCAAATCGCGAGGGCCTGCACGCCTTCGCCGGCGATCATCTCCTCCACATCGCAGTACGGCTTGACGTTGTACGCAGTGGCAAAGGCTTCCGTCTTCGCGCGGTCTCTTCCACACGCGGCGACGAAGTGGGATTCCGGCGCCGCGCCCAGCGCTCTGGCGTGCAAGTGCCCAACCTTTCCACATCCGACGATGGCGGTCTTGAGCGCTTCCATTCTGGTCCTCGGGTCTCCTCTTTCAGTTAGGTGCGAAATCACGAGCCGGGTTGGAGGTTGATGCAATTTTTCAATGCTGCGGCCGAATTAGCATTGCAGGATAACTTTCAGCAGTCCCGGTTCGTGCGCGTAAAGGCGATTGAACCAGGCCGCGCCTTCCATCAGCGGAGGGGTGGCGGTGATCAGGGCTTCCGGGGTGATCGCCTTGCGGCTCATCAGATCGAGACAGGCGGGCACTTCACCCGCGTTGGCGCAACTCCCTGCAAGAGTCAATTGCCGCGTCACCACGGCTTGCAGGGGAATTTCAACATTGGGACTCAAATTCCCCACGAGCGTAAGCGATCCCCCTTTGCGCAGGGTGGCAATTGCCGTCTTGATGCTTTGGGTCATCCCGACGACTTCCAAGGCAACGTCCGCGCCTCGCCCGTGCGTGAGGTTGCGAACCTCCTGCGCGACGTCGCACTCATCCACCTTCAGTCCCACATCGGCGCCGAGCTTTTGCGCCAGTTCCAGTTTCTCCCGCTCCAGATCCACCGCGATAATCTTCCCACACCCGGCAACGCGCAGAGCCTGCACGACCAGCAAGCCCACCATTCCTGCTCCCACAACGACGGCTGTGTCCCCGAGAGAAACTGGCGTGATTTCCACGGCGTGGACGGCAATCGAGACGGGCTCGACCATGGCTGCTTGTTCAAAGGTAACGGAATCAGGAAGCGCGTAGAGGATTCGCTGCGGCAGGGCCACGTATTCGGCGAACGCGCCATGCTGGCGGTACTCTTCGCATGAAACTCCCAGCACCCGCCGGTTATCGCAGAGATTGATCATTCCTCGCTGGCAATACCAGCAAGCGCCGCAGAAAACCGTGGAGTCGAAAGTAACGCGATCGCCTTTTTCCCAGCCTTTTACCTGCGCACCAACTTCGTCAATCACTCCGGCGGCCTCGTGCCCCATGATGATGGGCGGGCGCCGGCGGCCCGTAGAACCGTCCATTCCATGCACATCGCTGCCGCAGATTCCGCACGTCCGCACCCTCACCAGAACTTCGTCAGCGGCGATCTGCGGGTCGGGAACCTCGCCAAAAACCAGTTTATTGTATTCGGTCAGCGTTAATGCCTTCATAGGCTCAAAAGACCTTTCATTTCCTCATCACTTCAACATCGAAGAACATGGTCACTTTGGCACACGGACAGCCAATCGAACACTATATCCCAAAACCCAGGAGCGTGGAACGACTGGGCCTGACCCGTCATGCACGCCTCTGATTAGAATGTAGCCGCGTCATCGCATCCGAGCTACAATGCCTATCCGCATTGCGAAACGAGGTGAAGTCATAATGAAGCGGCGGCATTTTCTGACGCGGTCTTTGGCGGCTGGCTCCTTGGGCTACGGATTGAACGCCAGCGCATCGCCAGATCCCGGCCCTGCGCTGAATGAAGATTGCTCCTGCCCAGAGGGCGGATTCGACCACTTTGAGAAGCTGAACCACGCGCTCGATCGCGAGGCCATGCAACGCGGATGGGCCACAGAGGTCGACCCCAGCTATCACCACACCCCGCAGTCGGCCATCGAAGACTTGAAAGACCGCAAATTCGGCATCCGCATTCATTGGGGACTTTACTGCATGATCGCGAGCGACGCCTCATGGGCGCTGGCTGGCGCCAACAAGCAGTTCTGGGGGAACTACAACGTCCTATATCAGTTCTTCAATCCCACCAGCTTCGACGCCGACGCCTGGATGGATTTGTTTGCCAAGGCGGGCGCTCGCTATTTCACCTTCACCACCAAGCACCATGACGGCTTCTGCCTCTGGCCTACCAAAACCATGCAGGATTCCGTCAAACTGACACCCAAGGGATACAGCTATGGTGGAGTTGAAAACACGGAAAAGGTGACTCAGAGCTACAGCATCATGGACGGTCCTTACAAGAAGGACATTGTTCGCAGCGTGGTGGAGGCGGGGCGGCGCAAAGGGATGGGCATCGGCCTCTACTACTCGCACGTGGATTGGCACGACCCGGCCTTCGCCTGGGATCCCTTCAATCAGTACTACGATCCGAAATTCACGCGCGAGTCCGACCCTCACCGCTGGAGAACTTTCGTCGAGCATGAACGCGAGCAGTTGCGTGAGTTGATGGCTGATTACGGCAAAATCGATTACCTCGATTTCGATATCGGCTGGCCTCAAGCCGCGGCTCCCGAAATTGCCGACATCACCATGATGGTCAGGAAGATGCAGCCGGACGTCATCATTCGCGACCGCGGAATTGGCGCCTACGGGGACTATCACACTCCGGAGCGCGTGGTGCCGGGCGGCCCGTCGCAGGGCGTCTGGAAAGTCATCTACCCCTGCGGAGAAGCGTTTTCCTATCTGCCCAACGATAACTACAAGCCGGCGGAGTGGATTGTCGAAAACCTGATCGGCATTACCGCAAAAGGGGGAAATTTTGAAGTTGGATTTGGCCCCATGCCCAGCGGGGAGTGGCCGCGCGAAGCCGTGGAGCGCCTGAAGGATACCGGCGACTGGCTGCACGTAAACGGTGAGGCGATTTACAGCACCCGCCCGCGCAAGACGTTTCGCGAAGGGGAAAACGTCTGGTTCACTTCCAGTAAGGATGGCCGCACCGTTTATGCCATTTGCATGGGTTGGCCGGGCGAAACCCTTACGATAGAATCCGTTAGGGCTGTTCATGGCTCACCCATCACCATGCTCGGGGTGGAAAAGCCCCTCGAGTGGCGCATGGATGGAAGCAAGCTGCGAATTTCTATCCCGTCCCAGCTTGCCGCGCACAAACCCTGCAAACAGGCTTACGCCTTCAAGATTCAGGCCGAACCCGAGTGATTTGATGAGGTTAGCTTTGCATGAAGAACCAGGCTGGCAGAGTTGATGCGCCAAATGCAGGGGCCCATGTCTCGCGCGCCGGCCAATGTGCCACGGCCATCCCGATCAACATCATCGGGAAAGGTCTTGGCCGTGCCACCTCCAAATGCGCCACTACCCGCTGACATTATGCCC
>CAVTDA010000080.1:0-56704 GCA_963733285.1 uncultured Acidobacteriota bacterium | reverse complement strand
CCACCGCCTTGGAAAGCGGCACCCGCTTGGAGCGGTAGAGCAGAAAAACATCGCCGGGATCATGACGAGTTCCGTGGACAGGGACGGGATTCTCAGGATCCAGTTTTTGGCGTCTCCGTGATATTTTTCGTCGATCTCAATGAGCGCGTGGGTGAGCGCTTCCAAATCCGACCGGTCCGTGCCAAAACCCAGGATCGCGATCAGGTTAAAAAGGTCGGCCGCGTCCACCTGAATGCGGTAGCGTTTGGCGAGAATTTCCTCGATCTCCTGTCCCGAGAAGCCCGAACGCGTGACATTGATCGTGAGTTTGGTCACGTCCAGATCGTAGCCGCGTGCCTGGATTTCCTTCCGGGTAAAACAAGAAAAGTGTTTCAGCTGGTTGATGTTCTTGCGCGTGGCCTCGGCCCAGCGGATCAGGCGGCCGAAGATTTTTCCCCCTGGGTCACCGCTTGCCGCCGGGCGGTGTCGATGCTGGCCAGAATCATATAGTTGGGGCTCGTGGTCTGGAGCATGGACACGACGTGTTTGACGCGACTGACGTCCACGAGATCCGAATTCACATGCAACACGGACCCTTGAGACAGGGCGGAGAGGATTTTGTGCGTGGATTGCACGCACATATCGGCCCCCGCTTCGATGGCGGACATCGGCGACGGGGTGGAATTTCAGATGGGGTCCGTGCGCTTCGTCAACGAGGAGAAGCTTGCCGCGCTCATGGCAAATGCGGGCGATTTTCCCCAAATCGGTTGTGATGCCGTTATAGGTGGGGCACGTGAGGAAGACGGCCTTGGCTTCGGGGAATTGCTTGAGGGCCGCTTCCACCTGTTCCGGCCCCATATCAAAGAGGACGTCCAGATTTTGATCCACTTTGGGTTGAATCCAGATCGGCCAGATTCCGGAGAGGATGATGCCGGAGCGTTTTTGCATTGTTGGCGTTGCGCGCGGGAAAGGATCACGGAATCTCCCGGGCGGCAGCTGGCGAGCATCATCGCCATGTTGCCGACGGAGGAGCCGTTCACAAGGAAAAAAGAATGCTTGGCTCCGGTCAGGGCCTCGGCCATGAGGTGCTGGGCCCGGCGGATGGGGCCCACCGGGTCATGCAGGGAATCGACCTGGGGAAACACGTCACATCCATCCGGTAGGGGTTCATACCCGACATGCCGCGCAGGCGTTTGTCGAGGCCCCGGCCATTTTTGTGGCCGCGTGGCGGGTCTGGGAAAAGAGACCACGCGGTTTTTGGCGTGGGTGAGGAGCGTGTCAAAAAGCGGCGTTTTATCCTGTTTGTTGCCGGCGCGGGTGCTCATAAGGGGAGAATTCTATCATAACGAGCCCGCAAAAAAACGCGAGTCGTGTCGATTAGTCGCTGAAGTGGATGTTGATGCCGGCCCAGAGGGCGCGCGGCAGTTGGGGGGCGAGATCCGCCCCGGCAGGGTTCCGAAAAGCCGGGGGTCGAAGCCCGTGCTTTCGGCGTAATGCGTGTCCAGAACGTTCAGCACCCGGACATAGAGTTCGGCGCTATAGATGTGCCGGATGAGTTCAAAGTCGTAAACGGTGTGATGGGGTATGAGGTACCCTGGGAATTGTCCTGGTCGTAT
This sequence comes from uncultured Acidobacteriota bacterium, assembly GCA_963733285.1. Classification (GTDB taxonomy): domain Bacteria; phylum Acidobacteriota; class Terriglobia; order UBA7540; family UBA7540; genus Bog-366. Next base: position 55,109 of record CAVTDA010000080.1, on the reverse strand, counting down.
TGGTCGCCCATATAACGGACGCGGGCCCACATTTTCCACCGGGCCGAAGGGGTGAAGGTCAGCGTGTCACTGGCGGACACGCGCGGAGTGAGTCTCAAAGGAACCATCCCGGAGCCGTCGGCGACCTCGCCCTGGCTTTGGACATAGGTGACCCAGGCGTCGTTGTCCAGTTTCCACCAGGAGGCGGTCAATTCACTTTCGACGCCTTCCTGTTCCGACAAGCCTGAATTCATAAACGTGGTCATCGTCGGGTCGACGGTGATCCGGTCGTCGGTGTGGGTGTAGAAGCCCGTCGCGCGGAGCGTCATGCTGGAAAAATGGATTTGAAAGCCCGCATCATAGGTCCATGTTTTTTCCGGGACCAGGTTGTCGTTTCCGCTGAAACCGTTCAGCTGGTAGAACCGTTCCGTGAACGAGGGAATCCAGCGGAGACGTCCGACGTTCCCGGAGAAGGTCAGCCAGGAAGCGGGGTCCACCATCAGAGTGATTCGTGGGTTGACGCTCGCTCCATATTGACCTTCCTGTTCGCTCTCCAGACGGGTCATTTCCGTCCAGAGGCCGAAGCTGTGGCTGTGGACGAGAAAGCCGTTCCAATGGTCGTCGTGGTGTTCAACGGTCATTTCCTGGGCGTTCAGGTTGTCGCTCTGGAAAGACCCCCCTGCCGTGAGCCCATTGGAGAGATGAACATTGAACTGGGTCTGCACCAGAGAGTCCCGCGAGGCGTAATCGGGCGGCACGTCACCCGTCAGGTTCATCGTCCGGAAATCTCTTTGGAGCGCGAAAAACGAAAATTCGGAGTAAACATCCGGAGACCACCGGAGCTTGTCCGTCACCCGGCCGGTCTTGGTGGTTTCCTCGGTGTGGGTGTATTCGCTGGCCGCCAGTTGTTCCGTCTTGCCGTTCCATTGAGAGATGTCCACCGGGGTTCCCTCGGGGTTGCCCGCGATGCCGTCCCAGATGGTCGCTTCCGCCTCCAGCTCCCCGAGTTGGGGGTGGTTGTCTGAAGGAGGCCGTCGAAAGAATCCATATTGGCGTAGGCATTGGTCTGAAATCCGTTCGTCCGGAACCGGCCGTAGGAGACACCCCCCCCGAAACGGTTGCCGCGTTCCCTGAAATCAATTTCTTCAACTTGAGTTCCTTTGGAGCGGTCCTGTCCCCTCAGGTTTGAATCCGGCGCGGAACTTTGAGGTTTTCGGGTCACGATGTTGATCACGCCGCCCGAGACGTCGCCCGCGTAGAGGGCGGAAGCCGCGCCCTGGATGATCTCAATATGGTCAATCATTTCAGCGGGGACGCGTGAGATGTCCACAAATTGCTTGGAAGCCCCGGCGAGCGGAATGCCGTTCATGAGGATGTTGACCTGCGAGGCGTTCGGGGCTTTTACCGCATCTTCACGACGGCGAACGAGCCAAAGGTTCCCGTCCGGATGACTTGAAGGCCGGGTTGATACTCGATGATTTCCGAGAGGTTTTGCGCCCGGGAGGCGTCTATTTGTTCCCGGGTGATGACTGTGACGTTGGAGGGAAGGCGCGTTTCAGCTTTCACGCCCGCGCCAGCCAGACACAGCGCCAGGAGGAGCGTCCGCCTTTCACGGGGAAGACTTACAGAAGCGCCTTTGACGGTGAGGATGGATTTGTGGTCAGGAGTGGCGCGGGCGTTGTTGGGGTCCCGGATTTTACGTTGACCGTTGATCACGTAATTGTAGGTGTAAACGCCGGGAGAAATGGGGAGAGTGATCGTCCAGGTTTGTTGGTCGTTTTTTGCCAGGTCACGGGGCAGCTCATCGGTAAAGTCACCGATGATTTGGACCCGTTTGGCTTTGGGGACCTTGATCCGGAAGAGGATGTGGCGCTTGATTTCCGGCGGGTTCACCGGCAGGTCCGCGGGGGGCGACGGAGGCGCCGCCGCCGCTTCACGGACCGGAAGGGAGGCGATATTGGCTTCTTGCAGACGGTTCATCAGGACAAAGGACGCCCCGCCGATCACGGTCAGATCCGCCGCGATGATGAAGGTGAGCAAAGGCTGCTTCAAATCACTTCCCGCTTGATCGTGGAAGGCGTTCCCGGGACTGAAGGATCTGGACGGCCTTTTCAAGGATTCCGATGCGATCCGTCAACCCTTTGAAAGCCATGGAGATTTCTTTGTCGTAAGGCGCGAGGCCCGATTGGGCGGTGTTTTTCTGAACAACCAATTCGAGAGCCATCAGACGATTCATGATCATCTCGAGTTTGTGGGTCGTTTCCGTCGCGGGTACTTCCGTCTCTTTTTTCTCGATGAGATAAATCCGCTCGGTCAACTGGTTGAGCCGTTCGATCAGTTGCTGGACCAATTCAGCAGATTCGGGAGGTCGCGCGGCATCGGCGGGAACGCTTGTCTGGGGCTCTTCGAGGCTGGGCGTTTGTTCGGTCGTCTCCTGCTCAAACCATTTTTTAAAAGCCCAGAGGAGGAGGACAATCCCGCCGAAAAGAATCAGGATGGCCGACAGGGAGACGGGATCTTTGAGAATCGTTTCGATCATAACGGTATGGTGAACGGGGTTGACGATCATTCAGCGGGCGATGGGAATCGAACCCACATCTGAAGCTTGGGAAGCTTCCATTCTACCACTGAACTACGCCCGCTGGATGACCGCATTAAACTCATCATATCAAACCCCCGCGCCTTATGGCATCAAGGTCGCGTAAGAGGTGGCCCTGTGTCGTTCCAGCACCTGTGTCGGCAGGCCCATACGGTTCAGGAGCTTCAGGAACGGGTCGGGGTCGAGCTCTTCCACATTGACCATGGTCTTCGGGTTCCAAATCCCCTGCGCGACCAGGATTGCCGCCGCCACCGCCGGGGTTCCCGCCGTGTAGCAGATGGCCTGGGCCTCCACTTCTTTGTAACAGGTCGCGTGATTGCAGACGTTGTAGATGGAATTTTTAGCTGCGGCCCTTTTTCTTGCCTCTGATGCGATTGCCGATGCAGGTGTACCCCGTGTAATCCCTCGCGAGCGAGAGCGGGTCGGGGAGGACCGCTTTCAGGACCTTGAGCGGAATCGCTTCCACCCCTTCGGCGGTGCGTACCGGTATTTCGGAGAGCATTCCGATGTTGTTCAGGACGTTGAAACAGTTGATGTAGTGGTCTCCGAACCCCATCCAGAAGCGGATGGTGTCGGCGTCGATATTTTTATAAAGAGAGTGTATCTCGTCGTGGCCGGTGAGGTAAACCGCTCGAAGGCGTTTTTGGCAACGGTAAGTGAGCACCACACAAACGGCCGCAGACGATACCAGGATGCTGATGAGCCCTCCCCGCAGCCCCCAATAACGGGTGAAGGCGATACCGAGCAAAAGGGTGATGGCGCCCGACACTCCGTAGGCAAGAAAAACTTCAGAGGGGGCCTGCATCACCTGCACGGCCACTTCACTCCCCAGAGACACCGCGATCAGAACCACGGGAGCTGTGGCCAGTAGCAGAAGGTTGGAAGACCCGTTGTATCGCCCGGAATAGAGAAGGGCCATCAGTTTGTTCCCGAATAGACAGACCGTGACGACGTATATCAGGGCGCTTCCGCCAAACAGCAGGCAAAGCTGCGTTGTGCGGCGCTTCAGGCCACTCCGGCCTTCCTCCAAATAGCGGGCTGAAGCCCAGGGCAGAACGAGCAGAATAATGGCCGCCATGGCTCGATAGCAGGGCTCAGTAAAGTTTCGAAGAGCGCGCAAGGCCGCCACATCCTGCATGGGCAATAGCATTCCCACCAGCACGTAATATCCATACCCGGAGATCCAGGTAACGAGCGTAGAACCCATGACCCAACGCCCGTACCGCCAATGCCTTCGAAGGATTTCATGATTCGAGGGGCCGGCCCGCGTGTCGGCTTGCGATTGCAGCGGGCGCAGCAACAAAAGCGCCGCAGGAATTGCCGCAACGGATTGGATTACAAATCCCATCAGGGGAGAACGCCAGGATTTCAAAACCACCGCCATGATAATCACCGTAAGGCAATAAATTGTGGAACCCGTTACCGCAAGACCGGGGGCAAACTTCAAGTAGGCGGCACGGCGGCAGAGCCAGTAGAATAGGACGAGTGGAACAGCGATGCATACACCCCACAATGCGGAAATCAAACTGTGATCTCTAGCGGCTATCGGGATAATGACGATGCCCGCAATCACCAACACGACGAGAATGAGGGCGAGCGCAAAATGAAATCCGAGCAGCTTCTTGACGTAGGCGACAAGGCAATTCGAGTAAGATTCAGGACCAAAAACGCTCATGGGCTCGAGGAGAAACGCATTGTGAAAACCATAGAGCAGAATAAAGATGGAGAACCCCATGGCATAAGCGCCATAATCGTCGCGGGTTAGCCAGCGCGCCAGCAGAATGGCAACAAGAAAGTTCGAGCCCGACACCAGTCCCTGGTCGAGCAGTGCCAGACTTCCCTTCTTAACCCACGTCAGCCTTCTGTCAATTCTTGCGGTCAACACGGGCACTTCGCGTTCAAGAAGGGCATCAATTTGTAATTGGTCAGAGGCTGACATAGGTTTAACCGCAGGTTGCCCGGTAATTGCTTGCGTCAAGCGGGGCGATCAATTTTGTCCGCAGGCGCTCGAGCATAAGGGGCTGGAAAAACATTTTGTATAAGACGGACTTCATGCCGCCGACCCAACCACGCCGCTGCCTCAAGGTTGAAATTCGTGGGAGGCTGGAATAAAAGATGCGTGCCGTGGCGAGCGCATTGACCAACACCAGCAGTTCTTTCGGAATGACCCCATAACCTCTCCAGAATGAATTCTCGAGTTCCTTGATTACAAGTGGTGACGTTAAGGGATGAAGCAAACGCCTCCGCAGGTCAAAAACGATTGTGCATAAGTCGTGCAGGATCGGCCGCCGGGCGGACAACTCAAAATCAATCACCCAAAGATGCCAGGCTTCGCGGCACCAGAGGAGATTTGGTAAGGTAAAATCGCCGTGGTTAAGGGCCACTGGAATGCGCAGCGCGGTCCTGGGATAACATTCCTGGAAAGCGAATTCCAATGTCTGTGCGGCATATGTTTCATATAGCGAATCCTCAAGGGCCATCTTGCGAAAGAGATTGTCCAAATCAACGGCAATCTCACCGAGGTCCACAGTTTCAGACCCTTGCAATGAGGAGTCATGAAGCGCTCGTAACCACTTTCCCGCCTGAACCATAGCCGCCGCAGCTCTCATTGCCCGAGAACTTCGCCAGCGGCTCCGCACGAATCGATCCATGCGGATGCCGTCAACCTCTTCGAACACAAGCGTTCGGTTTTCGACGGACACCCCCATGGGCGTGGGAATCTCTTGCCCGCCCATTAACGAGTACATTTGTTTGGCCGCGGTCCACTCTGCGTTCAGTTGCACGTCAACGGGTCTGAACAATTGTTTCTGTGCTGCCACTTCCTCCCCTGGAGTCGCAAAACGCGGCGGGATGGGATAAGGATCAACCAGAAAGGTTTTCGCAAAAAACTGCTTCCCGGCGACTATTCCCGAACTCCGCAAGATCAAACCCGAATAGCCGTACCTGAGGTTCTTAAGGTTGATAGTCTGGCGCGAAACGTTCAAAGCGGAAGCAATGCGACATCGGACATCAGGCACAAGACCTTCCCCAGGCGGGCGTGTGGGATTCCTGACGACATCGAAAGCCGCAATGGGCAATTGCTCAGCCTTGCAAATCGAAGAATTCATAGCGGTCACAAGAAGGTGTGCAAATCCCGATGCTTTGGATCTTGTCAACGAGCACTGACGGAGGTTTCCTCTTGCAGCACCAACGGGCCGGCGGGGGCGGCCTCCGAGGTCTTTTCTTGATTCGCCCTTCGCCGGATCATGATGATCGCTCCAGTCAATGCCGCGGCGCTCGAAAGCATCCATGCAAAGACTGCGCCCCGCAATCCAAACCACCGCGTGCAGGGAATACCTACAAGGATGGCGACAATGCAGGCGGCGGAATAGGCGGCAAATACCAGCGCGGGCAAGTGCATGGCTCTCAGCACAATCGCCTGGGCGGTTGCGGCAATTCGAAGAATCGATCCCAAAGCGACCCAAGGCAGTAGGGCCACGATTTGCAAATACTTACCGCCATAAAGGTGATGGATCACGGGTCCACGCAGCAGGAGCAAACACGCCCAGTACAGGGAGGTTCCACCGATGTAGAGGCTCGAGAGTTGCCAGCTCAGGCGCTTTGCCGCTACGAAGCCATGTTCGTTGTACGCGCGTGATGCGTGGGGCAAACTGAGAAGGGAGAGAGCAACAAAGATTTGCCCAATCGGGGATGCAAGATTCATCAGCGCTTTGAACTCACCCGTCTTGGCCAATGTAAAAAAAGTACCAGGAGAGGATAATAGATTGCACCCGATAACCAGATGACAGTCGCACTTGCCAGAGCCCACGCGCCATAGTTCCAATGCCGCCGAACGACGTCCTTGAGCGCAATGTGGCCTGCCGGAGATAACGCAGTCCGGTCCTTCAGCCAGCGAAGCATGACAGGGCCGCTTATTAATGCGCCCACACTCACGATGAGAAATGCCGACAACGGCGACAGAGCTCTAAGTTTGAACACGAGTAAAAGTCCCGACAGCACAATCGCGGAATATATGCAACCACCCAACACGGCCTTCTGGGGGATGAGGTGCACGTAGAATCCCCGGCGCGCCAGCCAGAAGAGCAGCAAGCACGGACTCGCCAATCCCACGCCCACCAGCGCCTCGGGCAGGGGACTCGCCGGGCTGATGATACTCACCACCCAAGCCACGAAAAAGACCAACACGACGATCACGACAGAGAGCGCACTATGAATCTGTAGAAGAATTCGAAGGTAAGCCCGGAAGTCTTGCTTGTATGTCGACGCCCCAAACACACTCATGGGCTCCAGGATGAGTGATGCATAGACGATCGAAACAAACAGGAATACTTCAAATGCAAGCGCATAGGCCCCATAGTCTCGCGGGGTGAGCCAACGAGCAAGAAAGATGGCAAGGATGAAATTCGATCCCGAAATGAGACCCTGGTCCAGCAGAGCGAAGAAGCCACGCACGGGCCAATGCTTCAGCGCATTGATGAATCCATCGATCCTTCGCGCCGCAGTCAGGCGAGCGAAAATGTCATTGGTCTTATTGGAGCACGGAGTCATCGGATCGAGTGGAAGCACGAGGGATTCTCTTGAAGTTTTCGGTTCGGCCCAACGGGAACGAAGACAATTCTGGCTGGGTGGGTGCTTCAGATTCAGAAACGGTTCGAGGGGGGTTCAAGTGCTGTTTCAGCCATATTTTGAAACCATGCAAGGCGCGAAAAGGAGCGCCTTTAGCCCGCCTATGAACATGAAAAGCATGGGAAGCGGATCGCGAAGGGAAAAGAACGCAGCCTCATCGATACCGCGGAGTGACCTTAACCACTCCGAAATCGTCAAACTCCCTTCGCGGTAATAGCGATAAGAGGAGGCCAAATCCAAATCCTCCACAATCCACTTGCGTCCTTCCCTCGCCGGGCTTGGAACCACTTGCTGGCCCGTAAGGTCAAGGTACAGTGCGCGAACAACATCTATCCCGTTCGAGCCCACGAAGAGGCGAAATGTCGCTCCAATCCGGGGATTCACGTCGAGGACCTTATAAAGACCACCACGGGCATCGTACCGGTACCCAATATCGAGGATTCCCCGATAACCGAGCGCCTTCATAAATCTGCGGGTAAGTTCTTCAACAGGATCATTCGCAAGGCAGATGCCAAGGCTGGTCGACCCTGCATGTACAGGGCACTGCCGGATCTTTTTTGCCCGTAAATCCGACCAGACAGTCCCCGTTGCCGTCGAAGTAGCCATTGAACATCCAGATGGTGTCATCTCCCCCAGGAATGTATTCCTGGATCATCAGATTGGGAGACGCTGGGTCTTCGGCATAGATATAAGTCCTGATCAACTCGATGGCATCCCGGACAATGAACATTTTCTTGCGCGTGCGTTCCCACAGCCGCTTCCCGTCGATACCCTTCAGCATCACGGGATACCGTATCTTATTCAAGACATTTTCAATATCCGATAATGAGATAGGAAACCAACATTCCGGAGTGGGAATGCCTTGCTGCCTGGCGAGAAAATACATCTCTTTCTTGCTACAGAGCGCGTTGACTAGCCCCGTTGGCTGGTCAGGAAAGAGGAACAACTTACACAGCGCTGACCGCTCGCGATCGACAAACCGTGTCGTAGCATCAGTCGTAGGGATCAGGATCGCTTTGCGTCCGATTTTTCTGGCGACTAGGGCCAGATAAGCAAGAGAGCTTCGTTCGGGAGCACGCTCGATATCCCAGAGGAAACCTGCCCGGCAGTATCGCGAATAGTGAGCTGGGGCCAGACGGTCGGGATCGACGTTGTACACATCGATGCCCAAGGGCCCCAGACTCTTCATGATGTTCAAGCCACCATGGCTATGAGAGTGCAGGACCACGACTGGAGTGGAAATATCTCGAATGGTTATGGAAGTTGACCCCGGATTCACGCTTGCCAAGCTCTTCATTTGCGGGAATGAATTTGCACCTTTTCGCTTCAATGACTTCTTTGCCGTCCAATATGAGGGTTTGGCTCAGGTCTCCGACATGTGTAAGCACAAATTCGAGGTCCTTTACCTGGCCGCTGCGAATGAGATAGGTGGCGCTCGGGCCGTGCTCAATACCCTCAAGATCCCCCTCCGGCCAGCGCTTGATCAGAGAAATGGTCTCGGAATTTGCGGCGGAGAACCCGCTCTGCAATAGTCGACCCGCAATCCAAGCGCAACACATTTGGTCCTCTTCACGAAACTGGCGGCGGCTCCCTGCCCCGATGATCGCCACACGTGAATGCCGTGTGGCGATGTGTTGTGCCAGGTGGGCGAAGTTCCGCAAGCAACCGACATAAACCGCATCGCTTTGACGCGCCAAGTCGATCAGCCTGGTCCCCGAGGAAGAAAGCAGAATCAAGGGGCGGGACACATCTGCACGCGCATTCAATTCGGCGGGGCTATTATTCATTTCGAATCCGGCGGGCATTACGCCGCCCAGCTCCCCTGCCAACAATGGATCCTGTAATCCCGCAGCAAGGCGATGCGCGGCCTCCAAGGATGAGACCGGAAAGCAATGCCGGCCGTGGGCAACGGCTGTAGCAATCGTCGTCGTGGCGCGAATTACGTCCACCGCCACAACTGCGTAGCCGCGCCTATAAAGTGGCGCTCGCTCCGGAAAGCAATCGATGACTGTTGTGGGCGTCATTGTGCCGTGACGGGAATCGAATCAAGATGGCGATGAGTGTCTCTTGGAGGGATTGGCCGCAGCCGGGGATTTCCGAAGGCATCCGAGTGCAGCCCCCGTCGGTAAATCTCAACTCGTAACACCTCTTCCAACCGCACGTTGGAAAGTCGGACGTACGGCCCGAAGTGATCGAGGAGCGCAAATTGACTGGGCTTGTTCGGTGCTTCAAACGTCACCGTTGCCAATCCGAATGCCTCCGCGAACTGGTCGGCTTGATATGTATTGAGCGCGCCTTGATCACCAAAGAGTCCAATGTCTTTCCCACTCTCCCGGGCTTCAATGACGAGTTGGACCGCCCCTGCGTCCAGCCATTGCGCCCCCTGTCCAATCAGGGCTGCAACGGCACCCTTCCGAAAGCTTCCTTCGTGCTTTTTCCCAAGTTCGAATTGGACTTGCAAGCCTCGTTGTGCTGCCATCTTCACAACCTGCTGGGGCCTGAGCGAAATTTGGGTGAAGCCTTCACCACATTCGATCCTTGTTATCCCCATGCCGGCACACAAGTCGAGATAGGTCTGGAGTTCATTCTGAGCGACAGCAATTTCAAAAGGCCCGCCACCCGTAACTACTGGTACATGGTGCCGCGCGGCAGCGGCGATTTTCCCGCGCGTGCATTCTTCCCGCGCAATCAACCAGCACGCCATCGAGATCTTCAGGCTTGAATACAGGTGGGCGCTTTGCTCCAAATGACTTTCCAAGGTTACGAGGTCATAACCGGGATCGAAAGGGCTGGTCAGAGGTGGAAGGTCGCGCACTCCGATCCTACGGAGGTAATCCGCGGTGTGAATATCCGTCGCACTCACGCGCTCATTCCTTGCATCCATTTCCCTCACCTTGTTTTTTATCGAAGTCCTTTGGGAGCACCCCGATGGCGATTCACAATCATGTCGATTGTGGCCTGCCCGGCGACGGACTGCCCATATTTCTAGGCCGCTCCGGTTCCCTTTAAAACCACAGGAATCGTCGAGGCGAGGATTCGCACATCCAGCCATAGCGACCAGTTATCGATGTATTGCATATCCAGCTCCATCCACTTTTCAAACCCGATGGAGTTGCGGCCCGAGATCTGCCAAAGGCACGTAATGCCAGGCCGCACGCTGAATCGGCGCCGGTGCCAATCCTGATCAAATCCTTCATAGTCTCGAACCGGCAGCGGCCGGGGTCCCACCAGACTCATCTCCCCCCATAGGACATTGAATAATTGAGGGAGCTCATCAATGCTGGTTTTTCGGAGGACCCTCCCAAGTGCAGTAACGCGCGGATCATTCTGGATTTTGAATACGGGCCCTTGCTGCTCATTTAGGTGCTCGAGCGCGCGCTGCTTCTGTTCCGCGTCCGCAACCATCGTCCGGAATTTACAGATTCGAAACCGGCGCTTGTTTAAACCCAATCGGTCCTGCATAAAGAATACTGGCCCGTGGGAGGTCAGCTTGATCAAGGCCGCGACCGCCAGAAGGACCGGCGCAAGGAAAAGGAGCAGCAACAGCGAAAGGACGACGTCAAGAACTCGTTTGAGCACAACCGGCCACCCATCCATGTGCCCAGTTGAGAGGGTGATCATTGGATCCCCCTCAAAATCCTCGGCGCGCGGCCGGGCCAACTTCAGGTTGAACAGGCCCGGAAGGAATTGCACGACGATCCCATGAACTTCACACAGGGCTGCTATGGCCGAAGCCTGTCCATAATACGATCGGACGGGTAGACCGATAACGACGTCATCCACAACATTCTTCCGGAGGAATGAGGCGAAGCTCTGAAAATCACACACCACCCGATATGGCTCCTCCTGGAATCGATCCATTCCCCGCCATGGCTCATCGACAAACCCCATGATCCTGTACCCGGACTCGGACCGCGATGCTATTTTGCGGGCGAAGTTTATGGCACGGGCGTTGGTACCAACGATGAGGACATTGCGGAGATTACGGCCCCGGCGCCGAATGGTCTCCAGAAAATATCGCATGGCCAACCGGCTGGCCATTACAGTGCTAGTCGTTAGGACCCAGAATGCCAGCACGTATGTGGGCGTCACCATCCGGACCCGGAATAGGATGGCGAGCAATCCCAAACATATCGTTCCGGCGGAGGTGGCTCTGAATACACACCTGAACTCTTCCTCTTTCGATGCCAGGCGCTGCGACTGGTAGACTCCCATGCTTACAAAGAGGATGTGCCAAATTCCCAGCAAACAGAAAAATAGGAGGAAATTTTCAACCTTGATGCGCATGGAAAGAAACTCAGCGAAGGAGATTTCATCCCCGCCGCGCCAGACCGGGACGGCGGCCAGCAAGAATATTCCTGCCATCATCAACAAATCGATGATCTTTAATGCCGTTAATAACAAACGCCGGCGCGATGCACCCATATCTAACCTCCTGGGCCGGGAAAATCCGCTCTAAGGAATTAAAGCGAATCGGCCATCAATCGACCGCTTTATCAGCTTGTGGTGATGAAAAGAGTTGTCTGAAAGGATTCAATTTGGGGTTTGAAGTGAGGAATTACCCGATCGATTCCTTACCGAAGGCTCATTTCGGACTGCCAATTCAAATCGATGGTTAAGTTGATTGAAACCATTGCTGCGTCCCTGCGCCAATCTGACGATAATAAGAAGCCGCCGCGCTCTCCACTAGAAACCATCAGGCCTCCTCAAGATCGTACCCATCGATTTTCACGGCCAGCGATCTGCGCACCAATTCAACGGAAACGACAACCCTTCTATCCGAGTCCTTGCAAACGAGGATGCCCTCGATTCCATCCAGGCACCCGCCGCGAATCCTGACCCGCTGGCCGAGGCGCATAAAGGGAAATGGGGCATAGGCAACATTGCTCTTCAGAATCGTTTGAACGTCCATTATCTGCTTCTCGGGGATGGGTAGGCCCATCCCCCTGTTGCCCACGAACCAGCAAACGCCCACAGTGGTGATAACAGCCCGGCGCGCTTCCGGGGATTCCGGAATGTGGACAAATAAATAGCCGGAGAAGAGTGGCTGGTGGACCACCTTTTGGCGGTCGCTCCAGTGGTGCAGTTCCTTGCTTAAGGGGAGGAAAGCCGTAATCCCCTTCTCCCGAAGGAGATCGTCGACCTTCTTTTCATGCCGGGCGCGGGTTTGGATGGCGAACCACCTTGCCTCCCGCGCCATTGTGTCGGTGGAAATAGGAACCACCGAGACGCCTTCACGTATTGATTCCCAGGTAGACATAGCTCCGCTCTTTCGGTCCCATTCCGGGACCCCCACTGGATTTAAGGAACTAAATGCTCGCCCTTCCCAACACCGCGCTGGGGCTTCGCGAGGTCTAAAGCCGGTTGTAAATAGCTTCCGGAATGGGATAGGTTCGGTTGTTCAGAACCGCTCCCAGGAGGCTCGCGCCGGCCATCTCCAAACTTTCCTTTGCCTTGCGAGCCGCTTCCTTCCGCGTCGAATTCGCGGATACCACCAGCACAACGCCGTCCGCGGATTGTGCCAGGGAAATTGGGTCCGAATACATATTCACGGGCGGAGAATCCATCACCACGTAACCAAACTCCTGGCGCAATTCACCGATCAGCGCCGACGATCGGCTGGAATTCATCCCGCCCACCACCGTCGATGATTTAAGTCCAGCGGAGAGAAGCCAAAGTTGATCTCCGGGCAGCTTTCTGACGCACTCGCGAATAGGCTGGCCATCCACGAGGGCATCACCCAATCCCTTGGCGTTATCCACATCAAGACACAAATGCAACGAGGGGAATCTTAAATTGGAATCCACCAGGCAGACCGGCTCAGCCACATTGGCCGCCAGCGCCTCGGCGGCTCCCACACAAATTGATGAGCAGCCGGCGCCTGACTCCGCCCCCGTAAAGACCACCACTTTGGGCGACGTCTTCCCCGGAAGGAGAAAAACGGTTTGAATCAATTTCACCAATTCTTCCCGGGAAAGTACGTGCGCGGAGGGAACCGGCCGCATTTCGTACGTCCGTGCCGGTGGGGGCTCGGGAGAAACACTTCCTCTCCGGCCGCTCTCCACCGACACTCGCTGCAAAAGTTCGTAATTTCTACTCAAGTGCCCCCCCTTGTTGATTTGCGGATAGCCGCGATGCACTCTCCTCCAGGCGTTGTAGGTTCGAGGTAGAAGGCTTCTCTAACCGAATTCTCCTTGTCAGTACCTCGCCGGGTTGCAAATGAAATCGCTCCAACAATGGCTTAAGGCCTGGTCCGGGAATAACCGTGCAGACGTGCCAGCCAGGGGCCAGTGTCGTCTCTACCCGGCTTTGTCCAATCTCTTTGCCGTCAACGAAAACTTGCATGCCCGGGTGGGTCGGTATCCACAGTAAAGATGCCGTCTTCATTGTTCTTTAAATCTGCCATCAGCCACGTCTCGCGTCGTTCGTCAATATGGATTCTTTTCGTCCACGTTAGGAATTCTCCCTTATAAACGGAAACCAAATAGGTTCCGGCTGCCAATGTGAACAGGTGTGGAGTTACCCAATGCGGATCGCTCTTACCGTTTAGGGAAATCCGAGCAGAATCGGTGCTCGATTCAACGATGAGCCGGCAATTACCCGCCATACTTCCTTCGTCGGCAGTCGTGCCGGATGGGGGGACGCGAGTTGCGGGTGTTGTGGATCCCAGCGCGGGAACCGAGTGGTCCTCCGGCAAAGCGGGATGGTTGTTTACGGCTCCTGCCGTGGAGGCAGACTCAGGATCCGGTACCACCTGATTATCGGATCCGGTCTCCGGCGGCAGAGCTTTTGAATCCGACCCCGGCACGCCAACCGGGGGATAGGTTTGCGCACCTGTCGGGTTCGCAGAGCTCACGGCTGGCTTGGAAGCAGTCTCCAACTCGGCGGAATTCGAGCTTACCCTTCCATGCCCAACCAGCAGCCCCAAAGAATCGAAGCTTGACTTCAACCCAGGCCCCATCCACAAGTAGGCGAGGAGCGTTGCCAACCCGACCCACACCACCGGTTGAATAAGATGCTTGCGGCTTTGGACCACTGGAACCTTGCCAACATCAAAATTCCATGCCCTACAGGGAGAGTCCGTCTCCGCAACTGCCTGGCCACTGGAAAGGTTGACGGCATCGATTGTCGAATATCGTTCGTTTGGGGCGGGGCCGGGCGCTCCCGTGAGCCTTGTGGGCTCAATGCTTGGTCCAGCCTTAATTTTCTCCTTCCAATCCCCGACTTCAACTCCGCTCTTCAAACCTGTCGATTCCGACGATGCTCGATACGATCCCCCCAGGGTTTCCAGGTTTAAATCCGCAATAACTTCCCGCATGATAGCTTCATCAATTATCTTTCTGTTCTTGGCATAACCAAGAGACAAGGCCTGAAAACAGAGGTTATTAACATTCCTGGGAATTCCCCTGCTTTGTTCCACAATAAGGTCCAAGGCTGCGGGGGTGAACAGCCGCCCTCCCCTATAACCGGCGGTTCGCATTCGGTGATCGATGTATTTGGGAATGTCGTGATCTCCAAATGGGGGAAAATGGGTGATGATCGATACGCGTTGCCGAAGTTGTTCGAGCTGTGGAGAGGCCAGCTTGTCGGCAAGTTGCGGCTGCCCCACCAAGATGACCTGCAAAAGTTTGAACTGCGGGGTTTCAAAATTTGAAAGCATGCGGACCGTTTCCAGGACCTGATCATCGAGGTTTTGAGCTTCGTCAACCGCCACCACGATGCGTTTTCCCGAGTGAGCTTCCTCGAGCAGCGCATCACCGAGTTGCTGTTGCATTTCGCCCAAGTCATGGCTCGCGGATTGAATCTCCAGGTCCGCCAGGAGGCTTCGAAGAAATTCCTCGGATGTTGAGTAGGCTTGGAAAAGAAAGGCGGTTCGAGTGGACGCCTGCAAGCGCTCCAGGAGTTTCATTAAAATGGTGGTCTTGCCCAAGCCTGGCCTGGCGATCAGGGCCATAAATCCGCGCCCCATCTCAACCCCGTAAAGTAGAGAGGCAAAGGCTTCCTGCTGGGCCGGCCCCATATACAGAAAGCGGGGATCGGGGGTTACCCCGAATGGTTGTTCGCTAAGGCCGTAAAACTCGAGAAACATAATCAGTCTCTTCTATTGCCGCTTTCCCCCGAAGCCGAAGAACTTTCCCAGCCCCGTGGTCATCGAATTTGGGAGAACGCTGTTCAAACCTCCCATCGGTGATTTGGAACGATGAGCGGGTTGGGAACTCGTTATATCGCCGCCCGCCGTCAAGAGTCCGAACCGGGGAGGATGGCCATTCTTTCCAAAACAGGCCAATAGCGGTACTTCGAGGAACCCAACAACTTCCAAAGGAGTCCTGAAAGACGGATCAAGATAATCCGTGAAGAAGGCCGCTCCGATGCTAACCATCAACGCCACGATGGCGCCGGCAAGAATGAGCAAAAGGGGCGAAGTTACCGGCATCGCGGGAAGATTCGGAACCTCGGCAATAGCCACGTTAAGGATTCGGTTCTTGTCCATCTCATCGGAAATGCGAGCCTGTTCCTGCTTTTGAACGTAGAGCATATAGTTTGCTTCGGCAGACTTGACGTTGCGAATCATGTCCTGCCGCTCGATTCCCTTTTGGTCCATGAGAAGCGCCTGCTGCCGATATGTATCCACCACTGGAGCGGTAGCACGGGCCTTGGCGGTAAAGCCCATCAGGTCCGCATTGGACTTTACGAGTTCCTGCTTGAGCAGTTCGAATGTTGGGTTCTCACCGGTGCTCTGCTGCTGAACGGGTTTCTGACCTTCGGCAGCAATGGCGGATTTAAGGTCGGCAATTTGGCGATCGGCTTCCTGGACCAACCGGTAGCTGGGTTGATACTTGGTCAGAAGGTCGGTACGCTTGGTCTCCAAATCCGCCAGATTGGATTTCAGAAAAGCCAGCAGTTGGGGGTTGTCTCCAGAGGTAACCTGCGTGGTCAGACGCTCGGGCGTCTTCGCCATCAGGTTTCTTAATTCCGTAATCCGCTTGTTGGTTTCGTGGATTTCAGTCTGTGTCTCCTGCAGGTTGCCGTCAAACTCTCCGGCCTTGCGCAGGAGGATCTCTTTGTCGAGGTCGGGGTCAGAGGCATCCTTGTTCAAATCGTAACTTGCAAGCTGACCCTCGGCCTGCTCGAGCTCGGTCTGATAGCGCTGTGCCTGTTGATGGAAAAAATCGTACGCGCCGGGTGGACGGTACACAGCCAAATGCTTGGCAAGGTATAGCCTGTCCAAATCGCTGACCACGTGCTCGGCCGTTTTAGGGTTGGCGGACCGATATGAAACCTGAATCATGTTGGACTGCGGAACCTCTGTAATCTTGAGATCATCGCTTAATTTTTGAGCGGCTTTCGCAGTCCTCCAGTTTTCGTCGCGCGAGGGGAACAACACATTCCAAAAGTGCTTTTCACGTTGGTCGAGTCCGCAATCCTTGGCGATCTCGGCCATAAGATCTCCACTCTTCAGCAAGGAGATTTCGGTGTTAATTTCCCGTTCCGTGGGTACGTCCGTGGAACTCATCTGGTCTCGGTCGCTGGCATCGGTGGAGAACACCTCGTCGGCCCGACGGTGCTTTACCAGAATCTCGGTTTCCGCTTCATACTTGATCCCAAAGAGGACGACGCCCAGCGTCACGCCGATGAAGGTGGACCAGAAGACGATCTTGATCAACCGGCGGTTCCGGAAGAAGACCGTCAACAGCTCTCGCACCGTATTCGGAGAAGAGGGCCCGACGGGGGATGATCCCATGACGATTGCCTGTGGTGATTTGGCGATGGCTCCGTTTGTCTCTGGCATGAACATTTCTCCGTGCTACCGAGATGGCCACACTATCCTCAAGGAAGCGGTGCGTAGGTCCCCATTGAGGGGTTGGGAATAAACTGTTTAACTTTGGAGATAGCGTTCTGGGGCACGTAAACCATGTCGCCCGGACGCAACTCCAAATCCTCCGTCAGATTGCGGGACTTCAGCATATGTTTGAGATCAAGTTTCGTCACCGAAGACCAGTTATCGTTCACGCGCCGAAAGAGCAAAACCTGGGAGTGCTTTGCCTCCGTGGTGAATCCTCCTGCCATGGCCACCGCTGCGGAAACCGTGGTGTCACCGCGCAGATCGTACTTTCCCGGGCGGGCCACCTGGCCCAGGGCAAGAAAATAAGGTTTATTGAAATCCTTCAAATAGATGGCAACCACCGGCTTGGCAAGAATCTTCGAGTAGGCGCGTTCGACCTGCTCGCGAATCTCCGGCACGGTCTTCCCTTGCACCTGCAAATCGCCGATTTCCTTGAGAGTGACAAAGCCATCGGGTCCGACGGTAACGGTTTGGTTGAAGTCCGGAGTGAATTCAAATTCCAGGTCCAGCACATCGCTGTTCTCAACTTCATATCGCGACTCGCGGCGTTCTAGAGCGGGAGTATTAGGAGAATTGGCCGCGTCGAGATGATCCACTCCATGATTAAGCGCGTCCATGACGGGATCAGCTTGCGGGTCAGAGTTCTTTTGTCCTCCCGCCTGAGCGCAGGCGATGCCCAAGCCAAGAAAGATCCCGATATAGAGCAATGGCGTCTTGGGGATCAATCGAAGTTTCCTGGAGTTAGAAGTAATCAGATTCCACATCCCATTTCTCCGCCCAGTAGCCGCATGATCCGGCGGCTGGGCCTGATGAATCAGAGAATCGGCGGGAAAACGTGGTGGGTTGCCTCAGCGCAATATTTACGCTAGGCTTGGGATCAGCCACGACGTTCTCTCGCGTCTCACGTCACTGAGAGCGCTTGGCCAGGCCGCGCACGAGTCATCACCTCGCGCGCGGCATTTTTATTGATGAACGCATGATGATGCGCGGTTGCACCATCACTAATGCGCCGCATCCGTTTGCACGAATTCGAACCCGTGCATCACCTTCAACACCTCATTAGTTTGCAGTCTGTGTGCCGTTTGCAGGTGCGTGTAACCCGGTGAACGAAAACGGCATATCCGCCACTGAGAACTTGGGGCACGGAGAAAATTGCGAAAAGTTTACCCCGCGCGCGTAAGTTGTACACACCGCTGATTTACCAGCGTTTGCGCCCATGCCTCCATCGAATACACGTTCAGCCCACATCGTTGCAGTCCTGCCTCTGTCCTCTTATTTCGTTCTGTGCTCATTGTGCGAGCGGACCGAGGAAGGGTCAATCGGGTGAAAGCTGCAATTTAGGTAGGGAGATTTATTTACAATGATTGCTGAAAGGCTATGAGTAATGTACCCGAGCCAAATTCCATGCTGTCTTGTCTGGCTCACAGGAAAATGTGGCAGAGGTATTCGTTACTGCCGACGGCAGTTGGCTCAGAGGAGAGGGGAGCATGCAATTAATTTTCGCCAAGGCGGGATTCGTTCAAGCACCGTCGGGCCAGGCAGAGTCTGGCAACTAAAATTCCTTGCAACCATGCATCGGATGTCCTTAGAGCAGCAGGGTGACGAAACATCCTCAATTACCCAAAATGTGCGCGCACATTCTCTTGGGAGAGGCAATCACGAACATGCCACCATGTGGACGAAAATTTCCCATCGGCAGAAGTGATCACCCCGGGATCATTCCCCGGCGAGTGAATTTCAGCCGTGCGCAGCCTACGGTTGAACCAAGCCCTTTCGGATTGCGTATCGAACCAAACTCGCGACCTCGTGGATATCCAGTTTTTCCATAATCCGCGTACGGTAGGTTTCCGCCGTCTTCACACTAATGCCCAGCGTGACGGCCACCTCTTTGGTGGTTTTACCCTCCGCAATCAATTGCAAGACCTGCCGCTCCCGCGGACTCAGGGGGTCATCATTGACATCAGCCTTGTCCTGGTAAGCCTGGATGACCGCATCTGAGATTTCGGGACTCAAGTAGGTTCCCCCGCGCGCGGCCTCGCGAATCGCCCGCACCAGATCATTGGCGGCATGCGTTTCGTCACATATCCCTTGGCCCCTCCCCGCAGCCCTTCCAGGATGTACTGGCGATCGGTGTGCATCGTGAGCAGAATGGTTTTGCTCTTGGGCGAAACCCTCTGAATTTCCTTCGCCGCATCGATGCCATTCAGCACCGGCATGGCGAGATCCATGACCACCACATCGGGATGGAGTTTCTCCGCCAGTTGCAATGCCTCCCGCCCGTTGGCAGCTTCACCTACCACTCCAAACCCTTCCAACTCCAACAATACCTTTAGGCTCTGCCGAACGAGCTGATGATCGTCGGCCACGATCACTTGAATAGGCATGCTAATCCCTCCTCGGAACGGTAATGAAAAGCTTGGTCCCCTGGCCGGGAGCTGATTCAATCTTGAGGGCGCCTCCCCATGGTTGCAGTTTCTCGCGAATCCCCATCAGGCCAAAACCACTTCCTGAAGACCGGCCATTTCCGCCACACGGATGAAATCCCACTCCATCATCCACGATGGAACATCGCACTGTCCTTCCTGAAATTCGGAATTGAATCGCTACGGATGTTGCCTGGGCGTGCTCATGGATATTCGTCAGGGCCTCCTGAACCACGCGGTAAAGCGCTGTCTCGAGCGGGGGAGATAGGCGGACACCTGAGGATGACTGCACCGTAACGTGCAACCCTGAGCGGCAAGCCACGCCTTCGGAGAGGGTTTCAAGCGCGGCCATGAGGCCAAGATCGTCAAGGACCGTTGGTCTGAGGTCGTGCGAGAGGTTCCGAAGTTGTTTATACAAATCATCGAGGTACTTCTTGACCACTCCCAGCCGCGCCTGCGCACTGGGAGTAAGGTCCCGCTCGATCTGGTCCAGCGCCATGTGTACTGCTGCCAGTAACTGGCCCGCTCCATCGTGAATGGCGTGGGCAATGCGCTTGATTTCGTCTTCCAGCGCTTGGTTCATCTGCCGGAGAACCGCATTCGCCTCGGCATATTCGCGATGGGCCATTTCAAAAGGCGACATCGCTTCGCTAAAGAACTCACTGGCCCGCACAAAAGCGGCTGGAGTGAGACCTTTCCTTGCGTCAGGGGAATTCATTACCTGCACCATGGCCTCCTGGTGCAAAGCCGCCATATTCACCACCCCAAGCCCTTCATCCAGACCCCGTCGTCCCAACGCGCCGGCGCGCGCCAAGCCCGCCTCACCACCACGCCGCAGATAGCGCTGCAATGCGGCGGAGTATTCGCGACCGAAGTCATCGGATTGCGACGTCGACCTTGGCATTTCGATTCCCAGCAGTCTGGATGTTGTCGCCGGCATGGAATTCAGCAAGACTCATCACTGCTCAATGTGTTGACGGTAATTGCCTTTGGCAGCGCTCCCAAAGGGCAATGGGGAGATTCACGTCGAACGAAGTTGAACTTGATCATTATCAAAAATCTCTCTTCGAATGACTCCTTCGCCACATGCTTCAAAGCCACAAGAAAGATGGATAATGTTGAAATCTTACTCTCTTTACGACAAGCCTCCATCCCCTAGAACCTGTATTTAGTGTGTAAGGTATATACCGGACAAAATGTCATGTCAACCCCATTTATGGTGCCTCCCCAGCGCCCTGGGTATCTCAGCTAAGACTATTGTTTCCAGATAATTGGAGGGTTCCATCGAACTCTGCCCCGCCCCTCAAGCGGGTCCTTCTAATCCCCTCACGTCAGGCAATTACCCGAAGGCAACTCAGGTTTCCAGCCGATTGAAAGCTCAAGCGCCGGGTTCTACGGTGGGGGTGAAGCTTTGGAAACCAGACTCGCTGTTCATAGGAGGAGTGAAGTCAACGCAAGAATTGAGGAGTGGATAGTCGTTGTTACGCGAGCACCACGATCACCCTTTTGAATCCACAACGGGACTTTGGGAATCCCTATAGCCGAATCAGAGAGGACAAGCCGATGAGCACACTCCCGCAGACCTTTACCGACTCACTGATGCCAGCGGTTAAGCCGCCGGCGCCCAGAAGAAAGATGCGCGGCAACTTGGTGACCATGCCTTGTTTGAGCAAGAATCCCGATATGCGGACTTCCTATCAGGGTTCCGCTCATCCGGCGGCGGATTTTGCGTCCGTTTATCAAACCTACCACCGTCGCATCTATTCCCAATGTTTCTATATGCTGCATAATCACATCGACGCGGAAGATGCGGCGCAGGAAGTTTTTTTGCAACTTTACCGTAAGGTTCATACGTTTCGTGGCGAGTCGAGATTCTCAACCTGGTTGCACCGGTTGACGGTGAATTGCGTCCTCATGGAATTGCGCAGGAAACGTCGGCGAGGGCGCGAAATAAGTCCGGAAGATGCCCCCGCAGGTTCGTGTGAGGCTGAACTTGGTACAGAAGGATCGCTGGATAATTTTCAGGCTCCTGCCATCCGCATTTTCGACCGCATCACCCTGACGGCCGCTTTATCGAAGTTGCCTCCGGGGTACCAAAGAATTCTTCATATGCATGACATCGAGGGCTTTACCCACGCGGAAATTGCCGAATTCCTTTGCATCAACATCGGCACTTCAAAATCGCAATTGCACCGGGCACGCCTGCAGTTACGACGCCTGCTGAAAGCCGACAGGCGGCATAACGAGCTGCAATAAACATGGGTAAGCGGTCACCCGCAGCGCTCTTTGCGGCCCAACGGCCGGAGGAAATCCCTATTGTCTCGAGACTCTGAGAGGGGCATAATCCCGTCTATGAACAGGAAAAAGCGTTTTTCACTGCTTGCGATATTTTTGGGATTGTCGCTCTTCCTTGGCGTGGCGACTTTGTGGGCCGTCCCCAGCCACGAATTTCAAACGGGCAAACTCGTGGATATCACTTCCGACGAGCGCGTGGACAAAGGCACCACCCACGGCTACGCGGTCTACCAGGTTCAGTTGGGGGATATCATTTACTTCGGCCGTGGTGAAAAACTCCCCAAGCATCCCGGTGATGCCGGGCATGGCCTGATTGTGGGCGATCCGGTAAAAGCCGTTGTGGAGGGAAAAGACCTGATTATCCAGCGCCCTGATGGCAAGGAAATGAAGACCCGTATTTTCAAACGTCAGCGTGCCGCCGATCGTCGGTAGGCGGGTTCGCCGCAAGCTCCTTGGCGCGACCCCTCGCGCCACAAACAATTTCCCTCTCCGCAGGGAAGAGGCGGGACCGCCGCAGGCTCCTTCGCGCCACCTCTCGCGCCACAATCAATATCCCTCGCCCCCCTTGGGGGAGAGGGTGTCCGTCAGCCGACGGACGGGTGAGGGGGCCCCACGTTCTGTTCGTTCTAGGGGTGAGTGGTCTCTTTCTGAAATCAACTCCCGTAATTGTCAAACCTTTGCTTTGGCCCCGGCACAGCCGGGGGCGGTAGCGAAGAGTGTTCGATTTCGGACACTCTGTGGCCCTTCCGTGTGCGTCAAGAACCTCATCCCGTTTGCGTCGCATACATGAACCGCAATGTATGCGCCACCCGCGGAGGTGTTGACACCGGGCCGGGCAGGCGTATAATTCGCTCAGGAAAGGGAACGCTAAGGAGGTTTTATGAACTCACCGCGTCCTGACCCAACCCTGCGCCGCGTCGCGCTCCACCACCACGACTGGCTCGATTTCGAGTGGCAGAAGGCGCCCCCGCCACATCCGTTCGACCCCCCGGAAATCGATCTGGCGCCCCGCCCGTCTGAACCGGCTGCCAAAGCGCCTGCCGAATTGAACGCCTGCGAAATGGCGCTGGTCATTCTCGGAGGGGCTCTGATGTTTTTTGGATTTCTGGTTCCGGCTGCCATCCTCCCCGGAATCCTCTGCTTTGTTCTGGCGCTGGGATTTGCGGCCTATCGAAAATCCTAGCCGCCGAGCGGCGGCAGAATGTGGCCCACGGCGAGAGCCGTGGGTCTTAAGGATGATTGCAAAATAGAGTGACACAGACCTCTGTAGCGGCGGTCTCCGACCGCCGGCCTTTCGGCGCTCTGAGAGCGCCGCTACAGCAAACGGATTTCACCGTATTTTGTAATGCCCAGTAAGAATGCCCTCGCAATTCGAGCCCCGGCAGCGGGGGAAGGAATTCTTTCACTGAAGTCAGGCGCGCGGGTTTTGTGCCGCCGCTCCGTGCCGGTGGGTCTTTTTGCCAGTTGTTGGCGCCGCGAGAATTGCGCAGCGGCTCCGCCGCAAAGGCCCTTGCCGACCGCTTGCAGCGGATGTATTGCCCAGCGGCTTTGCCGCGCCGCTCTGCGGAAAGGCTCGCCTTCCCGCGCCCGACCTCATCTCTTAAATTGAATAGGCGCCGCCGGACAGGCTCGAGCCTGTCCCGGCGGCGCAATCAAACAAATAAAAGATTGCTCGGAAGGGCGAAGCCCTTCCTCAAAGCGGGGGGGCGCAGCCCGACGAGAAACCGGTGTTTTCGCGGCCGGCGCAGACTCCCGAAGTTTGGAGTCTGCGTATCCGCCCTACTATGCCAGCGGATAACGCCCATACTCCCGCCGAAAAATTGCCAACCTCAGAACAGCCCAGCGCCAATCAGTGGCCAGACTTAACCGCTGTACAGGCGGTGACGAGCACGAGGTTTGAGTCGAAACGTTGGAAGAGGCTGCGGGAGGCATCGTGACATTGCCCTTCCTCGATTTCGAAATCGTAAACGATGATGGCAGCCTTTCATCGATGGGCATGATCGGAATTTCCATTTCCTCAAGTTGGCAAGGCAATCCGGTATCAGGAGCCTCGATGCCGGAGAGGGCCGATACATTCAGGATATTGCCTTGGTCGTCGAGTGTGACTTGCACGACCACGGCCCCTTGAGCGCCTTGTGCGGAGAGCGCCGCGGGCGGGTAGGCGAGGTCCTCGAATCCGATCACACGAGGACCGTAACGCGTCTTTTCGGCAGTTTCACCCCCAGGCACCGCACCAAAGTACGCCGATCACGACGAGTATGAGTATTGCGCTGGCGCGAATCATCGAGCGCATCCTTGGACCCATAGTTTTACTCCCCTCAAGCATCTGCGGGCATTCGGCCCATTGGCGTTGTGGGCTTACCCTTGAGTGATCTCATTTCGCTTTGTTGAGTCATTGATCGGGGGGTGACATACGCCAACTTGGGACAAGTTGGGAGGCCTGACGACGTTATAAGATCCAGAAGGGCAAACACCCTCACCCCATCTGAACTCATAGACGATGATGGCACTCTTTCTGCGATTCGGCTTGAAGATCCACTTTTTGGGCATTCGAGAGACAGGCTGGAATCAAGCTGTCCAAACCCGAAACGGGAAATGCCGCGTTGACATGCCCTTCGTGACGAAGGGTTCCTCTGACGACGACTACGCTCGGGAGCCCCCACATGCCCCCTGGGGGCTCCATCGGCTCCGCGTGAACCAACTGCACGTCCTCATCGTAAATGGTCTTATCTTCCTGCGTGGTAGGATTTGAGACGCCTGCCGCCAATGCAACGCTTGCCGTCAAAATCACAGGCCATATTCTCATCTAAGCCTCCGCAGCAGCCGATGCACCATCCATCGGCTCTTCCGACAAAGTGGCGGACTAAGAAAGTAACTTTGCTGGCGGGCGCATAAGTTGGATTCTGCAATCGCGGCGAATTTTGAGCGCTGCACGCCAACGGTAACGTTGGGTACAGGAGACTTTCGGGCTCCCGCGGGAGCGCGGAGCGCTCACCTACCAAACCAATTCGTGAGTGCGGAGCACTCCCATGCCTACCGCCCCCGGGAGTGCGCGGCCCTACTACGCCAACGGATATTGCCCGATTCTCGCACGGTTTCATACATTGCCAGGATATTCTCAATCGGCAGGCCTGCCTGCACGTTGTGAACGGGATTGAAAACAAACCCGCCGCCCGTGCCAAAATCTTGATCCGCTGCCGCACCTGCTCGCGAACCTCCGCTGGCGTGCCAAAAGGCAGCATCTGCTGCGTATCGATTCCCCCGCCCCAGAAAGTCAGCGCGTCGCCAAATTACTTCTTCAGTTCCGCCGGGTCCATGTGGGCGGCAGAGGTCTGCACCGGATTCAGAATGTCGAATCCCGCCTCGACAAAATCCGGAAGCAGCGCGCGCACTGAGCCGCAACAGTGCATAAAGGTCTTCCACTTGGTGTTTTTGTGAACCCAGTCGTTCACGGCTTTGTTGAAGGGTTTGTAAAGCTCGCGATAGGTCTTGGGTGAAACAAACGGCCCGTTCTGAGCGCCAAAATCCGTGTAGCTGGTGATGATCGCGGTCACCTTGTTTCCCACGACTTCAAACACCCTTTGAAATTCTTCAGGCCGATTTCCAATTGCCTCTCGAAAATCTTCACCAGGTGATCGCGCCGGGTAATCGTGCTCATCTGCCACTCTTCCACGCTGCGGATTCCCTTGGGATTTTTGAGCGAGGGCGCGGTGGTGGCGGAAAAGCTTCCGAAGGACGTTCCACCCAGGCTCATCAGGATGGCTTTGTCGGTGGTGGTATAAAGCAGTTCCGCCTGGTCGCGCAGATAGGCTAGGTCGCGGTCGGCGATGGGAACAAACTCTTCCAGATTGTCTTCCACCTTGAGGTTGGCATCGTCCACGGTGGGACGCGCGTGATGGGGTCGAAATAGAATCCGTCCTTGGGCATTCGGCCGCTCGGCGGCACGCTGCGGTCGCCCTGCGGGTAAAGCAGAATGTCGCCGTCGGGATCGGGCTCCGTGGTAAACCCCTCTGGAACGAGCACCGGGGTTCCGGCAAACGTCGTCCACGGCTTCCACCCCTCCAGCCGAAAGCCGAAATCCGTGACCTGCTTAAAGAGGGGAAGCACATCCGCCCCCAGCGCCGCCACCAGGTCCGGAGTGATCTCGCCCAGCATCTGGAAGCAATCGATTACCTTCACCGGCGTTCCCGGCGGATCGAGCTTCAGGGCCTGGCGCAGCAGATAGACGCTGTCCACATGCATTCCGGTGGTGAGGCTGCCGCCCAAATCTAAGGGAACGCGGTCCGCCTCCTGATGATTCAGGATGGTGCTGACCCGTTCGCGTGAATTCATATCGGCCTCTTCCTCTAAATTCTTGCAACTAATAGTGAAGGGCACGTCTCCTGCCAAAGCTGCGGCTCACGATTCTAGGCCCCAAACCCGCCTCGACAGCGGACGGGAATCGTCATACAATCGGCCCACCAAAGGATAGTCCGATCCATTCCCGCACTGGGAGAGCGTATGTCATTCATCGGCATCGATTTAGGGACCACGTTTATCAAGGGCGCCGTCCTCGATCTCGAGACCCGCACGCTGCGCCACGTCATGCGAAGGCCATTTCCCGCCCAGGTTGAAAATGCCCCTCCGCTCGCCTGCGAGTTCGATCCCGACGAGATTTTAAGCGCCGTACGCGCCCTTCTCGACGAAATCGCCCCCCACTGCCCGGATTGCGAAGGCCTCGTCATGTGCGCGCAGATGCATGGCATGGTGCTGATGAACAGCCGGGGCGAGGTCAAGTCAAATTGTGTGACTTGGCGTGACCAGCGCGTGGTCATGCCCGCATCCCTCCGGTCAGGGATTCGTATTACCAGATCTTGTCATACCGCGTCATCCCCCAGTTCGTCCGCCAGCTTGGACACGAACTCGACCCCGGCCGCCCGCTCAGCTATCTTTTCTGGTTTGCCGAGCAAGGCGATCTCTCCCCGGGAATCATTCCCGTTTCATTGCCGGATTTCGTGCTCAGTGCCCTTTGCGAATCCGAGCCCGGAGTGGAGTTGACCAACGCCGGAGCCTATGGCGCGCTCAACCTTGAAACGCTGGACTGGCACGAGGAAGTCATCCAAGACCCTGGGCCTCGATGATCTGCGCTGGCCGCGGATCCGCGAATTGGGCGATGTCGTGGGCCACATGGAGATCAACGGCAGGAAAATCCCCTGCTACACGCCCGTGGGCGATTACCAATGCGCGCTGGTCGGGTCGCTTTTCGGAGCCGATGAAGTTTCACTCAATATCGCCACCGGCTCGCAAGTGAGCCGCATGACGGACACTCTGGTTTTAGGCGATTATCAGACCCGCCCGTTCTTTGAAGGGAAATTCTTGAATACCTTCACTTCCCCGCCCGGTGGCCGCGCTCTGAACGTGATTGTCGACTTCTGTGCGAACTGCCCCGCGCGCAGGGCGTCAATTTGAAGGATCCCTGGGAGTCGTTTGTCGAGGCCGCGGAGGAGATCGACGATACGGATCTGGAAGTTGACCTGAATTTCTTTCCCACGCCGCGAGGTGATCGCGGGCGCATCGGAAATATCCGGCAGGATAACTTCACCATGGGCCATCTGTTTCGCGCCGCCTTCCAGAACATGGCCGAGAGCTTTTACGATTGCGCGATTCACCTCGACCCCGCGGAATCGTGGAAAAACCTTCTGCTTTCCGGCGGCCTGGCCTGCAAGCTGGAGATTCTTCGCCGCGTCATCCAGGAGCGATTCGATACCACCTACCGCCTTCCCCCTCATGATGAGGACACCTTGTTCGGCCTGTTGATTCTCGCAACCGTTTTCAGCGGCAGAGCCCTCCGTGCAGGCGATGACTGGCAAACTTCGGACATAATGACTGCCCGGTAAAAACCATCCTTAGCCCCGCTATCCCTCACCGCTGGTCCCGAAAGTGCAAGGCCAGAGGCGAATCCGTCATGACTCCCGGCACCCTTTGCGGCGTTTGCCCCAATTGATCGGGAGAAGACGCAAGTGTGTGCATACGCTCACTTATTCAGAGTCATGAGGTGGGCGGAACTCGCAAAAATAAAGCAATCACCCTGCCGAAATCCAGGAGGATCCTCGATGAGCCCAACTGCTACTCTGACTGTACCTTCCTTCGCCGAGCGTCTGGCCGCGCTTCGCCGCAGCAAAATGCAGCAGACTGCGGAAAAGCAACGGATCCGGGGAGCCATGGATTTCGATGACCATGCCATCATTCTGCCTCCCGAAGAATTGCGCGAGATCCGTCCAAACCCTCGGCGGCTCGGGCGTGTACTTCACCGATGTCCTCCTGAAATCCTTCAAGCCGATTCCCAATCACCCCAACGGCTGCTTTTACGGGCCGCGCGCTACCGGCGAAAACTTCCGGCCGGCTGCTGGAAGTTCATCCCGTCTGCATCGATCCCATGTCGTCGCTGGCCGGAGCGTACGTTGCGAATTTCATGTCCTACCGTACCGTCCCTGGAATCCGGACATCGATTGCACGGAACTTCTCGCCGAGCACGCCAAGTATCAGACCATTCCGGCCATTGGCGGGGTGCAGCACATGTGCCAGGACATGGAGATGGGACTGAAGCTCGGCTGGGGCGGAATCCTCGAGAAAATCAATCATTACCGGCGCGCTCAACCCGCAGTCGGAAGATTTTTATGCCGGCCTGGAACATGTCGTTCTGGGGATTCAGGACCTGATTCGCCGCCACGCCGAAGGGGCGCGCCGCTGGCCGCCGAGAACGAGGAGATGCGGCAGAACCTCCTCGAAATGGCGGAGATGAATGAGTACCTCGTCTCCAATCCGCCGCGAACTTTCCGCGAAGCCTGCCAGTGGAATTTGTGGTACCAGAGCGTGGCGCGCATGTACAACAGCAGCGGATCGCTGGGCCGCCTCGATATGATCCTGCTGCCCTATTACGAGGCCGACACCAAGGCGGGAATTCTGACCGACGAAGAAGCCATCTTCCACATCGCCTGCCACCTGGTGCGCGACACGGCCTACATCCAACTCGGCGGACCGGACCTCGCAGGCAAGGACGCGACGAATCCGGTCTCCTTCCTCATCCTCGAAGCCGCGCATCGCCTGAAGATTCCCGCCAACATCGGCGTCTGCGTGGGAAAGGATGTTGAACCGAAACTGATCCGCCGAGGCGTGGAAATCCTGATGGAAGACCGCATCGGCGTGCCGAAATTTCTGGGCGTCGATAACACCGATCGCGGGCTTTGCCGCCAACGGATTCCCCGTGGAACTGGCGCGCGAGCGCGTCTACGCCGGCTGCCACTGGCTGGCCATTCCGGGCCGCGAGTACGCGCTGATGGACATCGTGAAAGTGAATCTCGCCGCCATTTTCGAAGTGGCCCTGAAGGACATGCTGGCGGACGCGACCGTTGAGCCCAGCATCGGCGGAACTGTGGAACCGTTACCAGAAGCATCTGCGCTCGGCGATGGACACGGTCGGCCAAGGGGTTCGACTTCCAGTACGAGCACAATCACAAGGTGTTTCCGGAACTCGTGCTCGACCTGCTCTGCCAGGGACCGATCGAGAAGGGACTCGACGCCAGCAACGGCGGCGTGGAGTTTTACACCTTTGGCGTGGATGGCGCGGCGCTGGCGACGGCGGCGGACTCCTTCGCGGCCGCCCGATCACCGCGTGGAAAAGCAGCATCGCCTGACGTGGAAAGAATTGCAGCGCGCACCTGGAATCGAACTGGGCGGGGCCGGAGGGCGAACGCGCGCGCATCATGATGAAGAACTCTCCGCGCTTCGGCAACGGCAACTCGCTGGGCGACGAGTGGGCCGTGCGCATCGCCCGCGCCTTCACCGACGCCGTTAAAGCCAAACCCACGCCGCGCGGATTCATGATGATCCCCGGCCTGTTCTCCTGGGTGCTGAATCTTTCGATGGGAAAGAACGTTGGAGCCACGCCCAACGGGCGTCACGCCGGCGACGGCATTTCGCACGGCGCCAATCCCGATCCCGGATTCCGCAAGGATGGAGCCCCTACCGCCTTGCCGTGGCTGTGGCCGCCGTGCAACCGGGATACGGAAACACCTCACCGCTGCAGATCGATCTCGACCCCAGCTTCACCCACGGGTCCGACGACGTCGAGAAAGTCTCGGCCCTGATTCGCGGCCATTGCGACTTGGGCGGCACGCAGGTCAACATCAACGTCCTGAGCAAGGACAAAATTCTCGAAGCCCACAAAGATCCCGCAAAGTTTCCCGATCTGATCGTACGGGTCACCGGCTTCAGCGCCTATTTCGCCAGCCTCTCGCCGGAAATGCGGCAGTTCGTCGTCGATCGCTTGTTGTGTGAAAACTAGAGGCGGCCTAGATCGTCCTAGAGTCTAGACCCGAATCATCGGTGGGAACGTTTGAGCATGCGTTGGACTATGGACTCAGGGAGGCCCCATTTTGCGAACTGGTCCGCGATGTCGGGCTGGATCGCCTTGGCAGCGGCGATATCTGCATCCGACGCCACTTGATGGCCTTTCATCCCCTCTGCGAGTCCTCGACCGTACAAAGATGAGGCCAACTTCGGATCGATCGCCAGCGCCGCATTGTAATCGGCAATCGCCGCCATGGGCTTTTTCATCAGGAGATACACAAACCCCCGGCTGTCGTACGCGTCCTTGCCATTATCGGTCAGCCGAAGCGCCTGGTCACAGTCTGGCAGAGCGGCTTTGAAATCGCCAATCACGGCCCGGTACCAACAACGTCCGTTCCACGCTATAGAATCGTCCGGTTTCAGGCGAACAGCCACATCATACTCGTGGATCGCTGTCTGGTAATCACCCTTGGCGGCGAATATTTCGCCACAGATTTCAAAAGAGCTGGGTTCACGCGGGTCAATGTGGATGGCCTCCTCGCAGTCCTGGAGGGCATGGCCGTAATCGCCCTTTCTCTCGTAGGCCACTGCGCGGTTGCTGAAAGCATACGCAATGTGAGGGTTTATCCGCACGGCGTGATCGTAGTCCTGGATCGCCCGATCGTAATCGCCTTTATTCTTGTAGATGTTTCCGCGATTAATGAAAGCACCGACCGCATCCGGATTTAGCCGAATTGTCTCCTCGTAGTCCTGAATCGCACGGTCATAATCCTTTTTTCCCGCATAGGCTCTTGCACGGTTGTACACCGAATCGGAGTCGCGGGGATTCAACTCGATGGCGCGGTCGTAATCCTGGATGGCCCGGTCGAAGTCACCCTTGTCATAATAAGCAAGGCCGCGATTGTAATACGTGTTGCCTTCCCCTGGCGCAATTTGAACTGCTTGGTCGCAATCCTGAAGAGCTCGGTCATACAGCCTCATTTGCCGGTAAAGATCGCACCGCTTCAAGAGGGAGGTCGTGTCGTCCGGCTTCAAACGGAGCGCCTGATCATAAACCTTAATCGCCCGGTCGTAGTCCTGGGTGGCGCGGTCAGAATCGCCTTTGTCGCGATACACAAGGGCGCGGTTGTAATAAGAATTTTCGTCCCCCGGCGCAAGGTCGATAGCTTTGTCGCAATCCTGAATCGCCTCGTCATACTGCCCCTTCAGCCGGTGAAGATTGCACCGATTCACGAGGGAGAAGGTGTCGTCCGGCTTCAAACGAAGCGCTTGGTCACAATCCTGAATGGCCCGGTCCTTATCTCCTTTCTTCCAATAGGCGAAGGCGCGATCGCGGTAAGCTTCATAGTAATCGGGATTGAGCTGAATCGCCTTGTCCAAATCGGGGATGGCGCGGTCGTAGTCCTCCTTCTCGTAATAAATCGAACCACGATTGAAGTGGGCCGCGGAAAAGTTAGGGTCCAACGAGATGGCTTTATCAAAATCCGCGATTGCGTTCTGGTTATCACGTTTAATTTTGTAGACAGCACCGCGATTATTGTATGGCTCGGCATAATCCGGCTTAAGCAGAATGGCCAGATTGAAATCCTGAACGGCGTGGTCATAATCACGGATTCCAAAATAAGCGTTCCCGCGGGCATTAAAGAGGGCAGGATCGTCCGATTTCAACTGAATCGCCATATCAAAATCCTGAATGGCGCGATCGTATTCACCTATTGCCGCATAGGAATCCCCGCGGAGAACGA
The DNA here is from genome assembly GCA_963733285.1 of uncultured Acidobacteriota bacterium. Taxonomy (GTDB): domain Bacteria; phylum Acidobacteriota; class Terriglobia; order UBA7540; family UBA7540; genus Bog-366. The sequence goes on along the minus strand of CAVTDA010000080.1, from coordinate 23,270 downwards.
AAGCGGCCAGCGCTTTCGGTTTCAATTGGATGGCACGGCTGAAGCTTTTGATGGCACCGTTGTAATCACCATTGGCGAAGTCTGCCTGGCCGAGTTTCATGAAATCCTCGGCAGTTTCGGGCTCGATGGGAAGCTCCTTGTTGGGGTTTTGATTGACCTTTCCCGCGTCGTCCCGCTTAACTGGTTTCGTGCTACCGTCGTCAAAGGCTCGAACCGCTCCTCTGCCCGTCAGATGGAATAAAGCGGTGTAACCAGGCAATCCGACCTTGGTCGTCATGTCCGCACGTGCGCCGACATTTCCATACCCGCTCTGAGCAAGCCCCTCACTGGTAAGGAAGGCGACGGTGAAGCCGCCCAGAAGAATCAATACGACGCGATGCCATCGAATCGTGAAACAGGACTTTGAGCATTTAGCTTGGGTCATACCAGTTTCGGTTCGCCTCACATCGTGCAGGATCGGAATTCCGCACATGACTCCCCCGGCGAGCTTTAACGATCTTGCAAACGGGCCTCATTCTCACATTGCAAAATCGGCGTGTCAATGTCCGTTGTGTGGAAATGGGCCAAAGCTCGCGATTCAGTCCCCTAAAGGCCTAACTCCCCCAATGGACCCGCAAATGCTCCAAATCCGACTGGTGAGTTTTTTACCCCGAGTCGGTCTTTATGTCAGAAATTCAGCAGGCCGAGTCCGTCAATGATGGCGCGAGTGCCGGACCCGCGACCACAGGTCACGTGTTCAATATCCAGCGCTTCTCGATTCATGACGGGCCGGGGATTCGCACCGCGGTCTTTCTGAAGGGCTGCCCGCTGCGCTGTGTTTGGTGCCACAACCCCGAGGGCATCAGCTTCGAACCCTCCGTATCGTTCCTTCCCGAAAAATGCCTCGCCTGCGGAGAGTGTGTTCGCATCTGCAAGCACGGCGCCCATCACCTGCGGCCGTCAGATGAGCAGGCAGGGGCCATCACGCATGAGTACAACCGCGAGGTTTGCGTGGCGTGCGGTGAGTGCACGGAACATTGCGATTCGCAGGCGCTCGAATTCGTGGGTCGGCCGATGACCCTGCAAGCCGTCATGAACGAGGTCGAGCAGGACGTGCGTTTTTACCAGACCTCAGGCGGCGGCATGACGATCACAGGCGGCGAGCCGCTGGCGCAGATTGGATTCACCCTCGATCTGCTCAAAGCCGCACGCGCGCTCGGCATCCACTGCTGTGTTGAGACCTCCGGCTTTACCAGTTGGCGGCGATTCGAGTCCCTGCTGCCGCTCGTGGATCTGTTCCTTTTTGACTTCAAAGAGGCCGACCCCCAGCGCCACAAGGCATTCACCGGGCAATCCAACCAACTGATCCTGGAAAATCTCCGCGCCCTGCACGTCGCCGGCGCGAGGATTCAACTTCAGTGCCCCATTATTCCCGGCTGCAACGATCGCGAGGATCACTTTTCCGGCATTGCCGCTATCGCCCATTCGCTGCCCAATCTCGAGGGCGTTCGCTTGCTTCCCTACCACCCGCTCGGTGAAAGCAAGCTCCAGCGATTCGGGATCGCCTCGGCGACCCGGATGCCCCTCAAGCCACTTGATCCAGCTCGAATCGATTTCTGGGCGGCGTGGCTCCGCGAACGAGGTGTGAAGGTTTTGAATGGCGCCGAACACGAAAGCGTCGAGGCGCCGGTGAAGTAACCCGCTGACAGTTGACCGTCGACGACTCAGGACAAGGTAATCTATGAAAGCGTCCCAAGCTGCACGCAAGCTGCCCGATGAACCTGCCGAGGCAAGCCCCCCAAGTCCGGTATTGAAACTGGTCCCTGCACCACCGCAGCGCCCAGCGCCGCTGCTCTGGGTCATGTACTTTGCCTACTTCACTTTTGGACTCACGGGCGTGGTGGGCACGCTCACGCCTGACATCATCAAGGAGTTCCACCTGACGCGAGCGGAGGCGGGGCTCATCGGAACTTTCACATTCATTTCCGTGGCCTTGTTTGCCATGCCGAGTGGTTTGCTGGCGGATCGAATCGGCGCGCGCAGAGTCATTTTATCCGGCGTAGGACTGATGGCCATCGGCTGCATCTTCTTGTCGCGAGCTCACCACTACTGGATGGTTCTGGCCATGGTCTTCGCCATCGGCACAGGAGTCACGATGCTGCAAACCAGCGGCAGCCCCATGATTCAGCAACTCGACGCGCCGAAGAATTACCACCGCAATCTGACCTTCGCCGTCGCCGGTTGTACGTTTGCTGGTTTCCTCTCCATCTTCTCGCTTGCCTATCTGCGCGGCACCGGCCACCCATGGCAATCCTACTACCTTCTCTTCGCCGCGGTCTGCGGCGTTCTGCTGCTAAGCCTTGGCGTCTCCACCTTCCCTGCCCGCGCCACCGCGTCGGAGGGAATTCAGCTTGAGGTCATCGGCAAGCTGCTGCGGAATCCCATTCTGATCACCTACGGACTCGGCATCTACCTTTACTCGATGGCGGAGATTGGCGTCTACTTTTGGATTCCCAAATTTTTTGAGGACGTGCACGGCGTGCCCGCAGCGGTTTCCAACGCCTCGGCCACCACGCTGCTCGGACGCGTTTTCCCCAGCATACCGGCATTAGTCTACGCGCTGTTTTTGGGAATGACCGGAGTCGGCCGCGTCGTTGGCGGCTCGATGCTAAAACGATTCGGCACCGTGCGCGTGTTGCGATTCTGCGTGGTGATGACGCTGGCAAGCCTGCTGGTGGCGACGTATGGCTCACTGATGCTGACGGTTGTGGGATTCGCGGCGTGCGGACTCTTCATCTCGGTGGTCTATCCGTTGCTCTACACGGCGACGATCAATAGCTTCGACCATCATCACGGCACGATCTCAGGATTATTATGCACGTCCTACATCGCAGCAGCGACCGTTCCGCCCTTGCAAGGTTGGTTGGGAGACCACATCGGGATGCGCGTTGCCATGCTGGTTCCCGCCATTTGCCTCACCTACGTGATCGGCCTCGCTATCTTCGGGAAGGCGAAGTACGACTAGCCAATCCGTTAAAGAAATCATCGCGGACTACCCTTGCCGTTCGGGATTGCCACCGCAGGGGCACCCCTTAAGGCGCCCCCGTGACGGTTCATGCTTGCGGACTAGAACAGCACCTTCGCGCCGAACTGAATCTGGCGCGAGGTGGTTGCAGTTGAGGTGATGACTCCCGCTGTGGGCGAGGGCCCTCCCGTGGCCGCGGTATAGACCACAGGATTCGGCGTGTTGAGATTCACGCGGTTAAAGGCATTGAAAAATTCCGCGCGAAACTGCACGTGCACGCGCTCGGACACAGCAAACTTCTTGGCCAGCGAGAAATCCGTGGTGGCAAGCCCCGCTCCCTGAAGAATGTTGCGCCCCACGTTGCCGTAGGTTCCCGCCAGCGGCTGAATGAAGGCGGCGGAATTGAAGTACTCATTCGCACCGCCCTCGACGATGCGCCCCGAGAAGTTAGGATTCCACGACGGCCGCACGGGATTGCGGCTGTCCCCGTCATTCGCCGGGTTATAGGAAAGCTGTGGCGTGAACGGCAATCCGGATTGCAGAGTTTCGATCGCGCTGAGCTGCCATCCGCCGGCCGTGCGATTAGCCCATTTGCCGCCATGAAACGCCTTGCCTTCGCCAAACGGCAGGTCATAGGTGGCATTGATGGTGGCGGAGTGGCGTATGTCGAATGATCCGCGGCCGTAGTCCCAACTCGGCTCCAGCGGATTCGAGGCAAAGGCCGGGGAGTTGGTCGCGACGCTGGTATTCAGGCTGTCGCCATCGTCGAGCGCCTTCGCGTAGGTGTAAACGCCGCGGAATTGCAGCCCGTGGCTGAAGTGTGGCCCACATCCACTTGCAGAGCGTTGTAGGAACTCACGCCTTCGGAATTCCAGTGCGTGGAATTCGTCAGCGCAGCGTTCGCGAGGCGGCGCATTGGCCGGGTTGTACCAGGTCCCCTCGGGATAGTTCGCCGGGCAGGGCGACGCGGGGCAGATGGTGGGATTCGGAACGTTGGCGTCAACGGAGAGAATTTCGTGGTACCCGTGCGAGCCGATGTAAGCGACAGTCAGCGTAGTGTTGGGCGAGAGGTAGCGTTCAACGCTCAACGTGTACGGACTCCACGGTCGGGGTTTGCAGGTTGGGCTGCACACCGCTGGGAATCACTTTGCCGGTTGCATAGACGGCGCCGGGAGCGATACTGCCAAACGCCACCCCCTTTGCCGCATAGACGGTGTTGAAGGGACCCGCCTGATCCAATCGGTAATCGAGGGCGTCGACGCAGGGCGTAGTAGAGCCCGCCACCGGCGTGAATCACGGTTTTCTTTGCAGCCGAACGGAGACCAAGCCATGCTGACTCGCGGAGCGGGCAGGAACTTGGCGTTGTTGGTCGAGAAAACGGAGTTTCCAATCGCCGGGTTGGTCAGAAGCACGCCGCTCGAACCGGCAACGTAGTTCGCCGCGCGCCCATTCGCCTCATTCCAACCGTTGGTGAATTCACCGCGGAATCCCAAACGGATTTCGAGACTCGGCCGCAGCTTGATGGCGTCCTCAGCATAATATGCGCCCTCCGAGCGACCGCCACGACGAGCGGCGTGAACGACGGCGCATAGGTCCAGGTGCTGACGTTGCCGGCGAGGAATCCCGCAGGTTGGAAAATGACGCCTGTCCCCATTGGTCATTGATCAAATTGCTGTTGGATTGCAGTCGCTGAAACCACACGCCGGCGGTGATCAAATGTTTGCCGCGCGTGATGCTGACCTGGTCAGAAATCGTAAAGAGGTTGCGCACGGCGGCGATATTGCTTCCGGCATTCGTGCCACCGTTGGTCAGTTGGGAAGCCCCATTCAGCGTTGTGCCGCCGCCAACCACCACCGCTCCCACCGGCTGCCCGGCATTGATCCATCCGCCCGGGACGTTCAATGCGGTTCCCTGAACTCCGCTAGTGAAGTAGAAGCCACCGCGGGAGAATCCGAAGGTCGCCTTGTTGAGAAAATTGGGAGAGAAGATGTGGGTCTCACTGGCGCTCGCCACCTGCTCACGGAGGAAAACGTCGGCGAAGGTCAAAGGATTCGATGTGGGCGAATGGCCCGTGCTGTCATCGACGGTGTAGACGGCAGCGAAAGAATCCTTGTCGGAGATCGTGTGGTCCACTCGCGCCGTGCCGAAATCCTCGCGAATGTGCTGCCCCGGATTGCTGTATGCCTTGGCGATTCCGCTGTTCCCGCCCGCGGATGTGAGCAATTCCGGGCCATTGGCGACGGGCCATAAATTGAGCAATGGTTGCACGCTCGGCACCGCAGCCTGCCGCGAAGTGGCATCGGGCACCAGCGTTACGTCGCTGAACCCCAACGCCTGCCGATAACCTTCATAGTTGGCAAAGAAGAATGTCTTGTCCTTCTTGATCGGGCCGCCCAGCGACCCGCCGAATTCGTTGCGCTCGAAGTTGGGGATTTCTCCAAAGTCGAAGAAGTTCCGCGCATCGAGCGCGCTGTTGCGAATGAACTCGTAAACGTTGCCGTGAACTTGTTGGTGCCGGAAGCGGTGACGATATTGATCTGGGCGCCGGGACGCTTGCCGTACTCCGCGCCATAGGTGTCCTTTACCAGCGCGAATTCCTGCACAGCATCGACTCCCAGGAGCTGGCCACTGGTTCCACCCGGGGTGTTGTTGACCTCCGACGCGCTGGTGAATTCCACGCCGTTCAGGAGGTAGAGATTCTCCTGCGGGCGGTGTCCTGAAACCGCGAACATGTTGCCGACCACGGAGTTTGAAGTGCCCGTCCCGCCGGACCGCTGCGAGGTGTAATTGACCACGCCGGGGTTCAGGGTCAAAAGCTGGTCATAGCTGCGGCCATTGAGAGGCAGGTCTTTCACCTCGCGCTCGCTGACCAATCCGGAAACATCGTTGGTGCTCACATCACCCGCAAACGGCCTCGCTTCAACTTGCACCGCCTGGTGAATGCCCGCCACTTCGAGCGTAAATTCCAGGTTTGCGCGCTGTCCGAGGACGAGCGTCACCTCCTCCACGACTGTCGCGAACCCTTCCCTTTGCGCCGTCACCCGGTACTCTCCTACACTGAGCAAAGGCACGTTGAAATTGCCCGACTCGTCCGTGCCCGTCGTCCGCACCGAGCCTTTCTCCTCACTCGTAACCTTGACACTTACGTGGGGAATGGCGCTGCCCGTGGCATCCGTGACTTTTCCGGAAATGGAAGCTTCACCTTGCGCCCGGACAATTGGCGCGGTAAGCGCCATCAGCAGGGCAAGCGCCGGCGCCCAGAAACTCCATCGCCCGAAAGGATGCTGGCGGCCGTCGACGTGATGCGATTCCAGCGGCATCTCCAGAGTGTGATTCCTTAAATTCGAATTTCGATCTCTCATCTCTTCACCTTCTCCTCATGGAACGGAACTCCCGGCACGCCGGGAACGTTCTCGGAAACTGGGCACAGCCCAGGCTGATTGCCACGCGTTTGCACAAAAGCGCAGCAACGAATTTGATGGGGTAATAAAGGAACGCCTGACCGCAGTTTCGCGGCTCGTTGGAGCGAGCCGGCCTAGGAGACGATGAGGTTCATCCGATAGTTTCTTACGAAGATTTTCTAGGGATGTTTCCGCTCAACGTTCGCCAGGCCGGCTAGATACAAACGAGCCGACAGCAGCCCGGGATGGCTGCAAAGCGACAAAACTGTTGAGCAAGAATGGTAGGCATGCAGGAATAAGCATTACGCAAGAGCGTTGAAGTTGTCAAGTTTTGGGGGTAGTGTGAGCCTCGACGGTGATGACGCCGTTGCCGTGATAAGGACCTTTCGGAGAGCGTCTCGTTCATGTGACCCTTCACCGTGCCAGCAATCTCCCACCTCAGTTTGGAATTTCCAGTGACATCGACATTGGCATAAAGAGGCCGCGGAAAAAAGTGTAGCGGCGGGATTATCCTGCCATTCCACGGTTGACGTGACGGGGTAATAGCGGCCTCCCGACATGATCGGGACAATTGGTCGCTTCATCGACCCTCGGCACTCGCCATTTCCTCCCCACTTCAATTGTGGTTATTACGCTCAGTCCAACCCTGGTCAAAAGTGCACGTTGGCGCAGTTCAAGGAGCACAAATTACACTGTGGCCGCGACGAAAAAAGACCGCAAAGGCCATCATCATTCCCGGCTTGACGCAGATTTAACCTCACGACGGTCCATCCTTCCACCGGTATATCCGGTTGAAATTCATTGATTTACAACGGCGGCAGGCGCCGGTCCGCAGGGCATTCCATTGCCCTTTTGCGCCAGTACTAGTACGGCCGGGGTTTTGATGGGCGGACCGCTTGCCAAATAATTAGCCGATGCCGGGATTGAAAGTCCACGCGGCCGCGTGCGTGGGAAAAACCTCCGGAACAATTAAGAGACTAAACAGCAGGTCATAGGCCTGGGAAAGCCGAGGTGCCTTGAATGGCGAGGCCGGGATTGCGGGAATCAAAGCGAAACACCTTCATCATACTTGGCTTTATTTGCGTTCTGACAGCTTTAATATGTTCATCTTGCGGAAGCGGCGGGAACATGACCGCCAATGCGGCAAGCGGATCCGCTTCTGCCGACCTTTCCCCCACCAGCGTGGCGTTCACCAGCAAGGCGGTGGGCACGGCCACATCGGCACAGACGGTCACCTTGACCAATTCCGGGAACGCCGATTTGAGCGTTAGCAGCATCGCCGTCTCCGGCACCAACGCCGGGGACTTTTCCCAGACCAACAATTGCGGGGCCAGCATTGCGGCGGGGGCCAACTGCACGATGAGTGTAACCTTCAAACCCACCGCGGCGGGAACGCGTACCGCAGGCGTGGTGGTTACGGACAGCGCGCCCGGTGGCTCCCAAACAGTGCCGCTTTCGGGGGCAACCGTTACCACGGATGCCAGTGTTTCACCCACCAGCCTTGCACTGGGGAGTCTGCCGCTCAGCACGGCAAGTCCGGTTCAAGCCATCACTCTGTCGAATACGGGGAATGGGAATTTGACCATCACCAGCGTTGCCGTGTCCGGGGCCAACGCCAGTGACTTCTCCCAGACGAATAATTGCGGGTCAAGCGTTGCGGCAGGCGCCAACTGCGCGATCAATGTAACTTTCAAACCCACCGCGGAGGGAACGCGTACTGCCGCCGTGGTGGTTGTTGACACTGGTTCCAGCGGCTCCCAGAGCGTGGCGATTTCAGGCACCGGGACCGCTCCAGTTGCCAGTGTTTCCACTTCCAGCGTGGCTTTTGGAAATCAATCCCTTGGCACCACCAGCATTTCTCAGGCGGTCACCCTCGAGAATACCGGCAATGAGCCCTTGAGCATCAGCCGCATCAGCGTTCTTGGAACCAACGCCAGTGACTTTGCCGAGACCAATAATTGCGGCACTTCGCTGGCGGCAGATGCTTCCTGCTCCATCAACCTCACTTTTACACCCGCTGCACCTGGCGCCCTTGCGGCGGCCCTGGCCATCACCGACAACGCGGCGGGAAGTCCTCAATCGGTGGCCCTTTCTGGGAATGGCATCTCCACTACGGTAACTGTTTCTCCCTCCAGCGTGGCTTTTGGGAAACAAGCCGTTGGCGCCGCCAGTACCGTGCACACCGTAACTGTGACCAACTCCGGCAACTCCGCCTTAACCGTCGCCAGCGTCGCCGTCTTTGGCGCCAATTCCGGCGATTTCACCCAAACTGACAATTGCGGTTCGAGCGTCGCCGCAGGCGCGTCCTGCACCATCAGCCTCACTTTTAAACCTGCTGCCGCGGGCGCTCGCGCGGGAACCCTCGCCATCACTGATAACGCCGCCGGGAGTCCACAATCGGTACCGCTATCCGGGACCGGAATCTCCACCAGCGCCACTCTTTCTCCCTCCAGCGTGGCTTTCGGAAGCCAAGCCGTCGGCGTCGCCAGCGAATCTCAGACTGTCACCCTTAAGAACTCTGGCAGCTCGACGTTAACCATCACCAGCATCGCCATCTTCGGAACGAATTCGGGTGACTTTACCCAGAACAATGGTTGCGGCATATCCATCGCAGCCGGCAGCACCTGCAAGATTGTGGTGCTTTTTACTCCTTCCGCCCTCGGAGCCCGCGCGGCAGTCCTGAGTGTCACGGACAACGCCACTGGGAGCCCCCAGTCCGCAACCCTTTCAGGCACGGGCGCAAACCCCAGCGGCCATTATGTGGCTTTGACATGGACGGAAAGCTCCTCGGGGGGCGTCATGGGGTATAACATCTATCGTGGAACAGCTTCTGGCGGGGAAGGCACGATTCCCCTTAACCCAAGCCCCGTTAGCGGAACTTCCTTTACGGACGATGTGGTGACCGCAGGGGAGGAGTACTTCTACGTCGTCTCCTCCGTCGGTTCGGATGGAGTAACCGAGAGCTCTCCCTCGCAGGAAGCATCCGCGACCGTCCCCTCGCCGTAGCGGCGGTTTACTCTGAAGATCCCGGGAAATGCGCGGCCTGGTTTAAGGATTTGGGAGCTGGCGCAGGCGGGCGGAATTACGCGAGCGGCACAACAGCCGTAGCCCCGGGTCTCACAGGCGCTGCTTCATTCGTATTCCACCACCGCCATCGCCAGTATCTTAAAGGGTGAAACGACAAACTGCGCGTAAGGGCCGGACCTTTCGAAGGCCACCTCTTTCTGATCGGGCAATTGCAAAACGCGCTTGGGCTTCCGCTGTCCCGGCACCAGAACGCGCACCGTAGCTCCCACAGGAATCGTGGGCAATTCGGTTTGCGCATTCAGCAGGCTCACGAGCAATCGTTGACGATCCGCTTGATGGAACAGCGTCATCTCGACGGCGGGATGAGTCTCCACTTCGAAGTGATAAGGTCCGGGTAGGGCGCGGCGCAACAGGTGGGTGATAATCCGCGCATAAACCGCTTCCCTTCTGGATTCAATGGGTGCGGCAACCCAGATCGCTTTCCCTTTTCCAAAAGAATTGATCACAATTCCCGGATCGCTTCCCGGAACCGGCGAAGGAGGATTGCTCCAGATCTGGGAAAATCGTGTTCCTATCGTGTATCCCCTTCGTGCCGGAACAATCGGCAGGGTGGCGCGCCCCAGGATTTCGGCTCCGGGAAGAGCTTGCGCCTGGACCAGCGGGCCGGGGTAGGTGATGTTTTCCTGCGGCCAGGAAATCTTGTACAACTCGGCGTCGGTGGGAGTCAGGTAGCTCTGCACGTCGCCGAACGTCTTGAGGTAGCGCACTCCAAGAACGTCAGAGAGACGGGAATCGATCTCATCGAGGCTGTCCTGCGACGAGGGTGCGCTGGCATAAAGCACGCCGCCATCGCGCACGAACTGGCGAAAGCGGTCGGCGCGTTCCGCGGTCAGTTCCAAAATACTCGGAAGCATCACGGCACGATACTGGCTCAACTGATCCAGCGTGGCGTTGGTCACGATGCCAAAGGGGATGTGCGCTTCGCGAAGGATTCGAGTCGCCCCCAGCACCGCCTGAATATGTGGAGGGTCGGGCCGGTACAGAGGCTGGAAAGCCTGCTTGTCGATTCCGCCATAACCGGCACTGGGAGCCACCTCCGCCACAGGCTGGCCATTTTCCTGTGGGTCATACATCGAATTCTTGTCGTAATAAATGGCCACGTCAGCGAGCATATCGCCGCCCAGAAACGGTTCGTAGGGGTCGTGCTCGGCATTGACCTGGCCCATGAAGTCGTAGGCGCGATGGTTTAGCGTCCCCTCGGGTTTGATCGCGTCGATCATCAGCGATGCCGAAGAATGAATCGTCGGGAAGAGCGTTTCGATCAAATACTGCTCGGTGGAGAGCGAGGTTTCAAAGTCGTTCAGAGTCTCGGTCCGCGCCCGCATGAATTCAAAAGGCCGATTCATCGTGAGGCTCATAAAGGTCTTGCAGATCAGCGAAAATTTGGCGGGTTCGCCGTCAAAGTCTCCCGCGCAAAAATCGGAGGCCTCGCGCTGCTCGAGCGACACGCCGTACCTCCACGGGGAAAACGCCGTTCCGAATTGATGGTAGGCCGGAATCGGGCGCGTCTCCTTAATCGCTTGCGACGTGGCCTTGGCAAATTCCAACATCCATTGCTCGCGGGACTTTTGAAATGTTCGCCAGAGCGGGTCATGCCAATTGACCGTGCGCGGCGGCTCTTCGCCATGCTCGCGCCGGAAGCGCGCCGTGCAGTGCGCGCAATAACAAACGGCGGGCCAGAAAGTCATATCGAGGAAAATTCCCTCGAAGTCATAGTTCTTCACCAGTTCCCGCAGGCAGGCGAGTGTGTGATCGCGATAAGGAGAGTTGGGACAAACCTTGCCCATCCGGCTGAACATGATGGGACCATCGCCTTCATCGGGCGTAATCCTCCAATCGGGATGGACCTGATACAGCCAATCATCAAAGACCAGGCTGTAGTAGGCGATGCGGTGCAGTCCATGACGGTGGCACTCGGCCATGACCTCGCCAAAATAGTCCCTGCCCTTCATCCCTGCGTGCATCTGGCCAATCTGCGTGCGCCAAAGGCAAAGGCCCACATGGGAGTTGGCGTACTGCATCAAAGCCTGGAAATTCCCTTTGGCAATCGTGCCGACATAATCCGCCGCATCAAACTTGGTCATCAAGTCGTCCCAATCTGGAACGTGCGTGTCAACCAACAATCGCCGATAGGTTTCCGCCGGCCACTTGACTTCCCGCTTCTGGATTGGAATGGCAGATCCCTCTTGCGCGTTTAAGTTCAGTCCGCGTCCAAAACCCGCAATGCCCCCGGCACTGATGAGCTTGTTAAAAGTCCTTCGATCCATGAATGATTGTCCTTTTGGGGTGAGTTGTTTATTGAACGAACTTGATAATTCCGAATGAAGCCGGCTGGTGGAAGGAGCGGTTTTCGCCTTCAGGCAGCGGGCTCCAGGAGAGAAAGCGGCGTTGCGGGTCATCACCGTGGCCGTCCAGCCGGTAGAGGTTGATGCGCCATGAATCGCCGGGCTTGAGTTCCTCCACGCCCATGGATTTTGCGGGGATCTTCATCTCGGCCATCCATAGGTGACGATTGGGATCAATGCTGGTTGCATGTTCAAACCCCGAATCCCAGTGGACATTCCCGAAGGGTTTCTTGGTAAGGTCAATCTCCAAATCGACCCATTGATTGTTGGGCGCGACTTCGAATTCGTAATAATGATTGATCCGTTCGGGGTTCGGATTGATGAAGGCTTCGGCGGTATCGCGATACCAGAGGCCAAAGCGCTCTTTGGCAATGTCTTCCCCCTCAAAGACGTTCAGGGAGCGGTACCTGCACCGGTAAGCCAGATAGAGGTAATGCGGAGTCCACACACTGGCCACCTGCGTTTCAGAATCGGCAAACGCCTTGTTCGCACGCACCTCGACGTCGTACTTGACCCGTGGAACGCCCTTCCAAACATCCTTTGACAAATCGCCGGTGGGGGTGAAATCGGCGGCGATGCGTTTGGATGTCATCGTGAGATTGTGAAGATACCCGGAGGCCTCTTGCGCCGGCGTGCCCGTTCCCGCCGATGCGAACAGACACAGGATCGCCGCCGCCATCAAGACGCCTGGGATTGAGATTAATCGGAGTTTCGTTGTCATTACGATCTTCCTTTAAGACGAAAGGGGATGTTGTTGTTGCCACCCATCGATCGAGCCCGAAGTCCCCGCTGGGGCCAATACCATCCTTGAATCCGGCCCAACAATTCGCCAGGACTTTATCACGTTGCAGCCCGCGGGAAAACCCCATGAAGGCCCATGAAGGCCATGCCGCCGGTGGTGGCGCCATTCGGTTTCAGCAACGGTGGTTTCGGCCCGCCGGGTCGCCGATCGATGATCGAACCTGCGGCCTATTTCGCCCCTGCCGGGCATTTTGGTGGTGTCCTATTTTGAATGTAGCGCTGACCTTCAGGTCGGCACATGCTGAACTAAAGTTCAGCGCTACAGGGCGCATGCCGGGTCAAGCCCGGGGCCATGCGGCAAATTAGGACACTACCGGCATTTTCCTCTTGACATCGCCGCAAAAATAGGCTAGTATAATATCGAGGAGGATGCCGCGCGCGCTACCGGCCAACGCGTACATCGGCCAAAGCTGAGAACTTATTGATAACAAAGGGAAAAGTTTTGCATTTTCCCTTCCCAAAGCTGAGAACATAATGAAAACAAACCAGTTATAAAAATGGCCGTTGGGCGATTTGGCACGGCCAATTATCCCCGCCAACTGGCAAATCGATGAACGCCGATGGGCTGGAACGCAGCACTGTGATTCAACGGGATCGTTCACCCGCAGCGCAAGATTCCTCCTGCGCCCGCCTGCCGCGCGAGGCGTTTTTGAGTCTTGTCGCAACCCTAAGAACCCAGGCCCTGATTGTCTAATTCGGTGTAAGGGACGGCACGGCCACGTCGCCACATGGCGCGACTATTTCTCACGATTGGATTTCAACCTCTTCAAAAACTTGGCGCCCTGATTGGAATGGTCGAGCACAAATCCCGCATTCGACCAATTCACATATTCCCAATCCATACCATTGTCGGCCACCAGGCGAATTTCCCTCGATTCAATCGGAATCTTAACGTCGATGGGCCAGGATTCACCGGGAACGAGGGTGGGAGTTTCGCAAAGCAGAAATTCCTCCCGGTCATTCCGCACGAAGACGCGAAATCGCGCCATCTCAGTATACGGACTCTTGCGCGGCAGGGTCAGGACGGCATCATCGATGCCCACCATCGCCACAAAGGATTCATAGTCGGGCTGCAGTTGATAGACGAGAGTGGAAGGCGAAACCGTCCCCACGCCGCGTGAGAATTTCTGCCCGGCAAGCGACATCGGCGTGTCGGAGAGTGACCGGTCCTTCTTCATCGTGAGGCGGCTGACGAAGCTGGATTTGATCGGCGTCAGGTCGGTGAGGTTGACATCCGGCAGGCGCGGGGGCGGCGGCAATTTTGAGTACTGGTGGCTTGCGGTGATGCTGGGTTCGAGCCGCGGGAGGAAAGTCCTCGCGCGCAGCGTTGCAGTTTTCGAGATTTCGATGGGCGAAGTGTAGCGCGGCGATTCCAGCGTGACCGCTCCGCCATCCAGGGTGAAACGGATTTCCGCCCCGTCGATCGGGTATCCGTGGCTCAGGCGGGCAGTAAGTTGGTCCTTAAACGTCCCCTGGAACGGGTCGATCCACGGCGCGGGCGGAAGAGTTTTCACGAACTCGGCGCTGAGGATGGGGCCAATCCGGGTTCCATCCTCAGCAAATGCCGCCGCCTTGATCGTTGTGGTTTCGCCCAAATCGAAGGAATCGTCGTAGGTGGGAGAAGCGTCAGTCGGTTCCGTGCCGTCCAGCGTGTAAGTAACTTGCGCGCCGTGCAGAGTCGTACCCATCGTGACGGTGCATTCTTTAATGAAATAGTGTTTTTCCGGCTTCATCCAAACGTAGGACAACTTTATGGCGGCGCATCCCCGCTTGAGCGGGACCTTCAGCGTTAAGGCACCGGTGTTTTCTTTCGCGGTGAGTTGAGACCATTCTGTTTCGCCCGGGCGGATGGCGTCGATTGAAAACCCCGTCTGGCCGGGAAGTTTGGCAAGTCCACGCAGAGTTACGTCCGCATGATCGTTGTCGCCTCCGAAGGTCAACATGGCAAGATAGCCGCCAGGAATGGCGAACAGATTGGCCTTGGCCTTATCGCCTTCCACCGCGATGGCGTGGGATTCCAGAACCCAGATCCGGCCCTGAATGGCATCAAATAGAGGTCCGTAGTCGACAAAGTAGCGGTCAATCTTGTTTCCCGACGGCATGATCTCGTGGTTGTCCAGCGGATAAGGAACCGTCACATTCGCCCCGAGGTGCAGATGGCGTTGGAAGTAGGCATCAGGATCGGGATCGAAGATATTGATCGTCCACGCCAGGAGCGGCTTGCGCAAGGCGAGGAAGGAATTGGTGTTCAGGCTGTAGGGCACAAACGCAAACTCATCATAGAAGCCATCGAGGTGGGTCATCAGGTCGAGGCGCCGATAGAGAGGGTTGGCATAGGCGACCTTGTTGGCCTGGACCATCAGAGGGCCCAACTGATTCATCCAATCCTTCCACGAGTTGACCAGCGCGCGCGCCGGCTTGCCGTTTTTCCAGGTGAGTCCATCGTCGCGACGAAAGTTATAGCGGCGATTGAATTGCATTTCGTCGAGGGCCAGGCCTGAGCTGGCGGGAAATTTTTCGATGTGCCGTTTGGCCTGGTCGAGCATAACGCGTTGATAGACGGGCTCACCGATGTCCACCAGCACATCGCCCTGGCCCCCGTGCAGCAATTTGCCATCTTCGCCGTACATCAGCGCATCGGGAATCACGTACCAGGCAAAATCGTTCGCGTCGCGCCAGAGGTCGGCATCGTTATTGGCCTGACGAGGGGGCGCGGGTGGATTCTTAATCAAGTGGCCGAATTCGCCCACATTGAAATAGTTCAGAACATAAAATCCGGTTCGCCGCATCTGCTCCGAGTATTTCCGCAGGTGGGCAACAGAAGTCGGGAATTCCGGCATGGCCTCATTGATGCGCGGGCAGACGTATTCCACCTCGTCGCCGACCAGGGGAAGAAACAGCCCCATCGTGTAAAAGTCGAAGCTCGCCTTCCAGTTGACCCTGAATCCCATGGAGAAAAACTTGTAGGCGTCCAGCTCATTCCCTTCATATTCGGCATAGGCGGCGTTGCCGGCCACTTGGTAGGTCAACGGATTGGGGGGATTGAACTGTTCGGGGTAGCGCGCGACCATCCAGCCCAAACCGGCGCGCCAGTCGGCGGCGTGGGCCACAAAGTCCATCGCAAAACGCACGGGGCGGTCTTTGCTGATGCGATTATTGCTACGGGCGAAGACCATCTCGCCTGCCGGAGTCGTGTTCAGATCCAACTCAATCACGCTGTCGCCGGGATCAAGCACCACGCTGAAGCCCACGTCTTTCGCGGTGTCAAGAACCGTGGCGATGGGCACGCTGAATCCCTGGCTGTTCATCACGTCCTTCGCGCCGTAATGAAGGGACCGGTTGCCAAAGCTTGCAGGAATCAGCGGATCGAGCCAATCCGGAGCATCCTCGGTCCGGCTGTCGCCCCAGGTTGTCCAAAACTTTGTCGCTGCGGTTGCGGGCCAAGTGAGATGCGTCTCAATGGAAGTGCTCCAGGGCGGCCCGTCGCCTTGAATTTCGATTTCCCATCGCACGCTGCCGTTTTTTCCCGGAAAAAAGCGTTCCGTGAGCCGGCAGCCATTGCCCCTGCCGTTTGAATCAGGTCCTTGGTGAATTCGAAAGCACCATCGGTAAGACGCTTGGAAGAAACCTTCTTCACTTCACAGCCCGCCAGAACTGTTTTCCCCAAAACGTTGCCGGCAATCTGCTTTCCGGGTTCAGGGGTTAGCTCAACCCCGGTGATTTCACCTTGTTTATTCAGGTAGGCAGTGATTTTTGAGGTTTGAATGCGGTGCGCGCCCTGGGCAGGCTGCGGACCGGCGCTGGCGTCCGCGTCCCAGAGCTTTGCGGCTCCGAGCGCGCCGACGACGTGCTTGATGGCTGAACGGCGATCCATTGCACCCCCTGAAGGTAGAAGTAGCCGGCTGGGGAAAAAAACCGCAGCGGCGGGTTTATCCCGCAACCGACTCATTGACGCGATGGGGCTTGTGGCGGCATCCCGATCGGATCGGGATAAATTCCGCCGCCGCTACATTGTGAATCCCGAGTTATTCCGCAGTCTCACAGATCTTCAACACTCTCGGGCCGCGCGCACTCCGCACCTTTATCCAGCCACTTCCGCGACACTTGCCGAACGGCCTCAAAGTCTTGCTCCACGCCGTGCAGGCAATAGAACACCCGCCCCTCCACCCAACGTTCCTGCGCCTTGTTGCCCCAATCCTTGCGAATGTTCGGCCACGAGCGGGCCTCCGCGGTCATGGGAAACGGCTTCGTCACAAAGCACATGCTCAACGTGTCGATGTGGTAGGGATAGGTCATGATGTCCTTGTCACTTCCGAGTACGCCCAGTCCGCCGCGGGCATTTTGAAGCTCGCTCGTAAGCCAGCCAATCGGCCAATGAATCATCTTGACGTTGCCCCAGTCGCAAGGGGAGGTGTCGGGATGGGAATTATCCCAAAGCTGCGTGCGGTCGGCCAAATAGCCGCTCGAATCGCCAAACGTGCAATAGGCAAGGCCGTCGCGGAAGGCCTGCACGGCAGCCTTCCCGGGTGAGCGCTCGATGTCGAGAAACCACTCGGCTCCCGTCCGCCGTGCGTAGTATGGACCATGCCACGAGAGTTTCTCCGACTTGTCCCAATAGACGTTGTACTGCTTTTCCGAGTAGGCGTCGACAAATGCTCCGACCAAAAAATCTCCATGCTGCGGGTCCTCGGGCAACACCTCCCAATAACGCCGACCGGCCGGAATCGCCGCAAAGAAGTCCAGGGGGCTGGCGCACTGCGCCGTGTCGCGGTCCGGGTAGAACGAGCGGTAGGTCTGCCGACGCCAAATGATCCCATTGGCATAGCTCACGAAATCATCCGTACCTCGAACCACCGGGGGATTGCCCGCCATATCCGTGTCGAAATACGTCCAACGCAGCCACACGCGCCGGGGGCCGCTTTCGATGATATCCACGAAGCTGTTGCGCTCCATGCGGCCAAACTGGTTGAACAACTCGCCGCCAAAGTTCGACTCCCAAAATTGGAAGTCCGGTCCGACGCCGCTGGGGAGAAGGATGAAAGGGGAATAGCTCGCTTCGTGCCAGAAGACGAACTTGTGCGGTTTGCCCTTCCAGACAACGATGATGGCTTTGCGGGGATTGAAGTCTGCGTGCGGAGGACTTGGGGTCAGCGGCCCTTGATAGTTGCCGAACACATAGTCACTCGCCTCTACCGCGCGCACGCCCGCCATCGGCATCCTGGCGAGTTCCGCCATGGTGATGGGCGAGGGCTTTTCGAAGATGGGATCGGGGGCGATACCCTCGAGGGGTGACGGCGAGCCGGCAGATGGGCCGCCTGACTCGGCGGACTTGTCAAAAGGACGACCCGGGGAATCAGCAACCGCATGGGCGGCGGAGTTTGGCGAAGCTCCTGCCGCCAAGCCCGCCCCCGCGACAAGGTGTTGCAGGAAATTTCGGCGTTTTATGGGCATGCGTCACTATCGTAGCTCCCCGCCAATGGGCTCGCCAGCAGAAATTGGAGAAATCATTCCCGGAATTTTAAGTCGGGATAGCGGAATCGTGCAGGAGTGCTGCACGGGCGCCACGAGGCAACGGGGAATTGCTCCTGCAAACTATTCGGCAGTGGCCATAAAGGCTCTAAGCCGCCTTGTTGCGAACCGCCCATTCTCCTTCCGCGACGTGGCCTTCCTTGGCATACGAATGGCCGGTAGCGAGGCCCAGGATGAACCAACCAAGCACCAGCGCGCCGGCGGCAAAGATGGTGTCCCCGATCATGCGCATCCAGCGAAGCTGATTCATTCCCCCCGAGTGGAGGAACTCCGCCGAGCGCGCGTACCACGTTCCATACTGCACGGATGCCCAGACTTGCATCAGGCCGATGGGCAGCGTGCTGAGCAGGACCATCAGCGCCAGTCCGATGTTGATGGCCCAAAAGGAAAACCACAATGGACCGTTTTTCCACGCTCGCCCGGGCCGCAGAGCGCGCAGGCAGAAGAGCATCAAGCCGAGCCCCAACATGCCGTACACACCAAACAAGGCAGTGTGCGCATGGACAGGAGTGGTGTTCAAACCCTGCATGTAGTAGAGGGCAATCGGCGGGTTTATGAGGAATCCGAACAAGCCCGCGCCGACGAAATTCCAGAACGCAACGGCGACGAAAAAGTAGATGGGCCACTTGTAGGCGGCAACCCAGATGTGCTGCTGCCGCGGCGCGACAGGCGGATGTTTTCCCACGCCTCGAATCCGATCAGCACCAGGGGAACAACCTCGAGAGCGCTAAACGACCGCGCCCAGTGCCAACACAAGGTTGGGCGTGCCGGTGAAATAGAGGTGATGAAACGTCCCGATAATTCCGCCCGAGAGGAAGATCGCGGTGGAGAACATCACCGCAGGGTGGCGGTGCGGACGGAAAGCAGCTTGAGGCGCGTGAAAAGGAACGCGATGACGACCGTGGCGAATACTTCGAAGAAGCCCTCGACCCAGAGATGCACAACCCACCAGCGCCAGTATTCCGCGGTGACCAGGTTACTCCGCTGGCCATACATCAGGCCCGCCGCGTAGAACAACGGAATGGCAATGCTGCGAGACAGAAACATCAGCAGCAGGGCGCGACTCTGATCGCGCTTGGCCAAAGCCGGCTTGAGCGCGCGCCACATCAGCCATAACCAAAAAGTCAGGCCGCCGAAAAGAAGGATCTGCCAGAATCGCCCCAGATCGACATATTCGTAGCCCTGGGTTCCAAACCAGAACCAGAGGTTGCCCAGCTTATGCTGGATGCTCATCCACTCACCGGCGAAAGAGCCGACGACAACAAAAATCAGCGCCCCAAAAAGAACATTCACCCCCAGGCGCTGGCCCTTGGGCTCCTCTACCGCTGACCGCGGGGGCCGATGTAGAGGCCGGTGGCGAGCCAAGCGGTGGCGATCCAGAAGATGCCAATCTGCAAGTGCCAGGTTCGCGTCACACTGTAGGGAAGCCAACGGTCCAGGGGGATTCCGTAGAACCCCGAGCCTTCCACCCCGTAATGGGCGGTAATTGCCCCGAGTCCCACCTGCACAACCCAAAGCGCCGCCACAACGAAGAAATATTTCACCGTGGCTTTCTGCGAGGGTGTAGGCCGAAGTCCCAGCAGCGGATCGTTTTCCGGCAGGAGTTCGCCGGCGACGGTGCGGGGTTGGGAGGCGAAGTACCAAACCATTCCGCCCACCCCGGCGAGGAGCAGAACAAAGCTAATGATGCTCCAAACGATGGTGCCGCTCGTGGGCTGGTTTGCGATCAGGGGTTCATGGGGCCAATTCTGCGTGTAGGTAACCTCGCCACCGGGACGATTCGTGGAAGCCGCCCAGGCCGTCCACCAGAAGAAGGCGCTCATGGCGCGCAATTTTTGCGGGTCCGACAACGCCCCGCGCTGGATGGCGTAGTCGTTCCGCCCGTTGGTGAAGACATCGGCATAGTGGGCGTGCAATTCATCAAATGCCGCGGCGACAATGGGAGCGACCGTAATGTTTCTTGTGGACGGATCGTAGGAGTTTGTCCGGAGTGTTTCCTGCAAGCGGGCGCGCAGAGCGGCCTGATGCTCCACGTCCAGAGCGGCATAATTCCTGGCTCCGGCGTCCTGAGCCCAATGGTCGAGGATAAAGACGCATTCGCGATGCAGCCAATCGGCCGACCAATCGGGGGCGACGTAGGCGCCGTGGCCCCAAATGGTTCCGACCTCCTGGCCGCCGATCGACTGCCAGGCGTTCTGCCCATCCCGAATCGTTTCGCCATCAAATAGAACATGCCCATCCGTCGTCACAACTTGCGAAGGTATAGGAGGCGCGGACTTAGCACCTTGAATCCCACTCCCCCCAGCACCGCGAAAGAGATGGTAAGGACGAGGCCCAAAGCAATCCAAAGCTTTTTGTAGCCCATGATGAATCACCTTTCAGAAAAATCTAAGTTGTGTATGGTAATTTTGCCATTACCGAAGTTAGAATCAGATCGGCCAACGACCGGAGCCGATGAGAGCTTGCTTTTTGACGGTTGCCCTGTGCCCTTGTATTCGGAGAGCGTCGCGAAAGGCGGCGGGGGCAATATACTCCCCTCAATGGGCCTTTTCCAGCGCAATCGCGCGTGGGAACAAAATATTGTTTTCCAGGTGAATATGCTGGTGCAAATCCGCCTCAAGTTCCGCCAAAGAGCGGTAGAGAACCTGGTAACTGGTGCAGGCATCGGAGGGCGGCGCAAATCCATTGCTCCCCGTACGCAGGGCGCGCAAGGCATCGCCGGCGGAATCGTGCTCATGCTCCATCATGGCCACCGGATTCTGGACGCTGCCGAAGGGAGGAGGCAGGATGGGCTCGTGCTGAAGGACGGACTCCTCCATCCTCTCAACGTATGGGAACAGGACCAACTCTTCCTTCATCAGGTGGGTGGTCAATTCGCCGCCCAGATTCCTGAATGTGTCGCGAAGTTGCAAGAGTTCCGGATGGTTGGTTCCGTGCACCGAGCAGACTTTGTCAAACAGCGGTCCGAGCCGCGCAATCGCCTGCCGAGTATATTCGTGATGGGTTCTGCTGATGTGCGCAATCAGGTCGGCGAGTGGAGCTGACGGCCAATCGGTCGCGCTGCCGTTGGCATCACCTGAGGATTGCGCGGCATCGAGCGCCTTCACCACTTTCCCCGTCTCCACTCCCGCCGAGCGGCACGCTTGATCCAAATTCTGTTTGCCTCCGCAGCAATAATCGATGCCTAGTTGCTCAAAAACCTTGGCGGCGGACGGAATTTCCAACGCCAATTCACGTACAGTCTTCTCCATGGTCAAACTCATTACTTCCTCCCTTTGGGAGCCGGTTGATGCCGGCTCTCCTCGCTTGATGGACTGATGTTAGTGGAGTCGGAAGAATGTGCCGATGACTTTAGTCACGCGCCGCTTAAGGAATTTCTTTGGGGCTAAAAGGCGAAAAAATCGGGGAATATTTCAAAAAGCTAATCCAGCTCTGGGTGCGGCGAGTTTGGCGGCTGGTCTTTGGGGATCAAAGGAAAACGCTTATTCCTGCGAGTCGTTTTCAGCTTCGAGCGCGGGCAAGTTGGTGATCAGGATATCGCGGCCGTCAATCTTCACCAATCCCTCCGCTTGCAGGCGCGAGAGATTGCGCGACACGAGTTCGCGGACCGTGCCAATCTGCGCGGACAATTCCTGGTTGGTGATGGGCAGGGTGATTCGCACGCCTTCGGGGCCGCGCTTGCCGGATTTTTGCGCGAGCTTCAGGAGGTAAGCCGCCAGGCGGTGGCGCACCGTGGTGAACGAAAGCTCTTCGATGATTCCCACCAGGCGGCGCAATCGCGCTCCCACCACCCGCAGGACTTTGAGCGGAACCTGGGGATAGGAGAGACAGAGCGCGTGAAAATCCTGCTTGCTGACGAAGAGCAGCGTCGCGTCATCCACCGCGGATCCAGAGGCGGGATAATTCCCGCCGTCAAACACCGGAATCTCCGCAATCGAACTGCCCGGCCCATCGATGCTGAGCACCTGCTCGCGGCCATGGGGCGAGCTTTTAAAGATGCGCACGTTTCCGGACTCGACCACAAAGAATCCAGTACAGGGCTCGCCCTCGGCAAAAATAATTTCCCCGGCGGAGTATTGCCGGAACGCGATGCGCGGGACAATAAAGGCCAGTTCGTTCTCCGCCAATCCGGCAAAGACCGGAACCTTCGCCAGGGTTTGGGCATGATTCGTTGCGGATTTTGGCATTGCGCTCATTGCGGCGAAATCATTGGATGCGTCGAAATTTGGGGTTTTACGGGCGCGTGCCTGCTCGCGCGTGCAAGAATCGATTAGGCGCCCGAGGCTCGTTTGGCGCCGGCAACCTGGGATTCCAATTCGGCGATATCGAGCACGATGACTTTGCGCCGCTCCAGGCGAATGATGCCGCGATCCACGAAGCGCCGCAAGTTGCGCGAAACCAGGTCACGCACCGTTCCGATCTCCGCGCCGATTTCCTGGTTGGTCTCTTCCAGCGGAAATTCGATTCCCCGCCGCGTCCGCACACCCATCTTCAGCGCGCGATCGCGAAGAAAGCGAGCCAGGCGATGGCTGACCTCTTTGAGCGAGAGTTCCTCCACCAGACTCGTCAGATATCGAAAACGCCATGCGAGCGAGCGAATCACCGCAAAGGAAACCTCGGAATTCCGCTGGCACAGATCGAGGAACTCGCGCTTGGGGAGAAAAAGAAGTGTCGAATCCTCCGCCGCACCCGCGGACGCGGGGAAGGTCCCTCCATCAAACACCGAAAGCTCGCCCACGGTGGAGCCGGTGCGCTCGTTCACCAGAACCTGCTCACGGCCGTTTTCCGCCATCTTGAAGAGCTTGATGGTGCCCGATTGCACGACGAAAAGGCCTTCGCAGGGATCGCCCTCCGCCACCAGCATTTCATCCTTAGGAACTCGCCGGACGGCGCAGTGGCTGGCCAGGATTTTCAACTGGTCGGGAGGCAGGACGGCAAAGAACGAAACCCGGCGCAGCGTTTCAACCGGATCCAGCGCGGGAAGAGTCATCATCCTGAGCTCGGCGGGCATGTTACGATACACATCCTCAATCTTGGAAATGGGCAGGAGCCCAGACTAAGGGTAGCAAAACCGCTGGGGAAAGGCACGACTTAAGTCTGGCG
>CAVTDA010000079.1:0-10612 GCA_963733285.1 uncultured Acidobacteriota bacterium | reverse complement strand
TACAGCTTCCAATTGATTGACGCCAGCACGAGCGTGATTGTGTGGCAGGCGTTCGGCGGGAGATCAAGAAACAGGGCCAGGCAGACGCGGCTTACCGTTAAGCCGCGGCGGGCCGCCGTTCTTGGCCATGAAAAGTCTTCTTTCGGCCTGTGGCCGCCGGCGGCGCTGCTGCTGTGCGGCTGTGTCACCCAGGAGCATTACGTTGACCTGACCGGCAACATCCTGGTGGACGGGCCACGGATGATTGCGAACGGTCCGCCCAGGACAAGTTGTTGTGGGAATACCGGACCGCGGCGGCGGACATGCGCACGACGAACTTCGCCATGGCCAAGCAGATATCCTGGACGACGCGATTACTCGCGTTGGGCGGCATTTACGGTCGGACAAGAACGCCAAGAAGGCGCGGAGTTATTTTCACGAGGAAAAGGAGAAGACGTTCATCGGCGAACCTTACGAGCGGGTGATGGCGTATTATTACCGCGGTATCCTTTACTGGATGGACGGCGAACTGGACAACGCCCGGGCCTGCTTCCGCAGCGGCGAACTCGAGGACAGCTCCTCCGAGGCGAACAGTATTCCGGCGATTACGCGTTGCTGGATTACCTGGACGGGCTGGCGACCGCGAAACTGGGCGGCGACGGCTCGGACGCCTTCGCGCGGGCGCAGAAGGAATGCCGGCTTCGCCAAGCCCCCGCCCTATTGATCGCGAGGCCAATGTCCTGTTCTTCGTGGACTTCGGCCCCGGGCCGAAGAAATACGCCACCGGCGCGTTACCGGGAGGAACTGCGTTTCAGCGTGCCGGCGTCGCCGGTGTAGTTCGGCGGTGATCAGCCTGACGGACCGGACGATCCCGGCGCGACACTTACGATGATTTGGGATTTCAGGCGACGACGCGGGGGGCCGGGTGATGGATTATGTGCTGGCGAACAAGGCGGTTTTCAAGACCGGCACGGCGGTGGCCGGACGAGGTGGGGATCATTGGCGGATTGATTGCGGCGGACAGCCGCGACCGGACGTACCGGAGGTGGGCGCGGGGCTGATCGCGGCCGGCATTATCAGCGAGGTGATTTCCGCGAACGTGACGCCGAGCGGCGGACACGCGGGCGTGGGACGACTCGCCGCACTACCTGAGTTTTGCCGCGGCCAATCAACTGCCCCCGGGCCGCATGAGGCGACGGTTGAATTTCTGGACGCGAACGGCCGGGCACTGCCGATGCCGCAAGACCGTGAGCTTACCCGTGCCGGCGGACAAGCACGACAAGGTGGTGTTGGATGACGACGTTGCCAGAGTCAGACGGAGCAACCTGGCAGGGCATGACATGATGACTGCGCTGCGGGGAGACTCTGCGCGGACCCAGCTACCGGAAGCAAGGGGCTTGAGGGAGAACGAAGCGATGGGCTTTAAAGACTGGTTCGAAGGATCCGACCGCCCAGAAAGAACGGATGGGTACGCGCCAACCCGCTCCTGAACTTGTTGCGATTCACCCTTCTGAAGAAGATGTGAAGGAAGATCTCGTCAAGGACATCAGCGCTACGCCCGGAATTCTGGGTCGTCGGCTAAAAGTGCGTTGTGAGAATGCTGTCTTCTTATCTCGTTACTGTTAGGTAATGCGGTTGGACCCTGCCAGCCCGAAATCTGTCCAGTGCTCTTCGGAAGGTCTTGTAAATCCATAGCGTGTACAGAACCACGTCTCACGCAGTATTCCAGTTTGCTCAAAAAACGTGCCGCCGATTATGAACAGCAGTTGATTCCCGTATTTAGTGTTCCGCAGTGAAAATAGTACGTTGACAACCGACTTAAAGTCAATTAATATTTATCATTGTTACAAGTGATAATTTCATTGAGCAGGATTCCCGTGCTATTCAAAGTCTGACCCTTTCAGATCAAGAACTTGAGGGTGACAGAAGCAATTGCTGAGCATGTATCGGGCGCTGAGGTATGCCTTATTAAGCCCGTCCAGATGGGAAGGAGTGTTGCGGCGTAATACCTTTGCCCGCGGTATCCGCGGTTCAAATAGCATTGAAGGTTACGTGGTGACGGTCGAAGATGCTATGGCTGCCGCTGAAGGCGAAGAGCCAATGGAGGCTCAAAGCGAGACTTGGTTCGCAGTGACGGGCTACAGAAACGCCATGACCTATGTCTTGCAGCTCTGCAAAGACCCAAGCTTCCATCTTGTATGAGGGGTTTCTTCGTAGCTTTCATTTCATGATGTTGCAGCATGATCTATCGAAGCATCCCGGAAACTGGCGGCCCGGGCCTATTTATGTTCGCGACGAAGTGAAGGGAATAAATGTTTACGAGGGACCTCAAGCTAATTTGGTTCCCTCGCTCATGAACGAACTTATGGCCTATGCGAACGGAGAGGAAGATGCGGACCACGCTCTCGTTAAAGCAGCAATGATTCATCTTAACTTAGTTATGATCCATCCCTTTTCCGATGGGAACGGAAGAATGGGACGATGCCTCCATACGCTGGCTATGGCTTCCAAAGCAATTGTTGATCCAACGTTCTCGTCGATAGAAGAGTACTTAGGCAGGAACACACAGACAATTATGATGTCCTGGCTCAAGTCGGAAGGGGATCATGGAATCCTCAGAGCGACACACGGCACTGGATTAGGTTTAATGAAGGCGCATTACACTCAGGCTGCAATTGTTTTACGTCGCTCCAGGGTGACAGCGAAGCTATGGGGTGAGCTGGAAAGGGAAATCAAAGAAAACCATCTGCCCGACCGGGTCATTTATGCCGTATTCGATGCAGCCGCAGGATACCGCGTTAGGAGCGTTCATTATCGCCATTCCGCGGAATTAAGCCCCGTGTCCGCAAGCCGGGACCTTCAGTTGTTGGTTAAGGCAGGCTTCCTTACGTCGGTTGGAGAAAAGCGCGGCAGAGTTGATGCAGCCTCGGAAAAGATACAGGCAATCGCCCATAAAATACAAAGCGAAGAACCACGGGAAATTCCAGACCCGTTCAAATCCAGAGAACTAATTACCGGATGACATAGAGGATTCCGGACAAGCCGCTGACCGCAAAGGCGGCGGTCATCGCTACACATTCTCTTCTCAGTTTGTTCCAAACCAGGACGCCACCGACTATCTTGACGATTGGGAAATTCCCCGTCACTATATTGATGACACTCACGTGGGCCTGTAGCTCAGCTGGGAGAGCACATGGTTTGCAACCATGGGGTCGGGAGTTCGATCCTCCCCAGGTCCACCAAATCCCCATCGACAGATAAAATGGAATTTTGGGTTTTCGCGAATGATTCGCGGGAGGGGCAAACTTGAGCGATCTGCGCAAAACGCCCGGCGGAAAAGAGGGGTCAAGCACATGGACCGTCAAGTTGGCGACCGCCGCGGTGATTGATCCCCCGCTCCCGACACTCCTTCGAGGCAAGACACCGGAGCGCGGAAACGGAGCGCAGACACCAAATCCAAAGCGCCAAAATCGTAGCGCCCACCAGGGCCGTCATCCCAAACAAGGCGAGATCGACGCACGGTGACGGATAAATTCTCGAACTCACCTCAGCCTTTCTCTTGCTCCACCTCATTGAAAGTTGTTTCCAACCCGAAATTCAGATAGTATGGGCGGCGTCCGGAATCGGAGACCTCCCTGCCGGTGGTGCTGATTTTCTCCCTCGCCTCAAGCACAAACTCCACTGTTGCACCGCTGGTAATTCCATGACTTTCCTTCCGAAAACCGCTTCCAATTTCCTCCTGATGGTGATGCCATGAAACCTTCGAACATTTACTGCAAGCTCTCGTTTCTTGCCTTCATGTTGTTCATGATGGGTCTTCCTGTATTTGGCGCCGAGAATTCCGCCAAGGTGGCGATTGACTGGAACAAAGTCACGCGAATTTCGCGAACCACGCCCACGTTTCAGGTGGTGGTAAACCCGCCTTTGCGGCGGGGCTCGCCTATCCACGACGCTTCATTCCGTGCCGTGAAGGATATTGGCTGTGATCTCGTCCGGTATGTGCCCTGGTTGCCCTATCCCAAGCTGGCGGTTCCGGAGCTGGACGCTCCCAAAGACGGCAAGACATCGTGGGACTTTTCCCTGATCGATCCCATGACCGAAGATTTCATGCAAGCCACTGCGGGCCATCCCGTGATGCTGAATTTCAGCACCATTCCCGACTGGCTATTCAAAAATCCCAAGCCCGCGGCCTATCCTGCCGACCCCGATCAAGTCACCTGGGATTACACCCAGGGCAACGAGCTTCGCGACCCCACGATGAAAGACTTGGCGGATTACTATGTCCGACTGGTGAGCTGGTACACGCTCGGGGGCTTTAAGGACGAATACGGCGTGTGGCACAACTCCGGCCACCATTACAAAATTGACTATTGGGAGGTGTTCAACGAAATCGACCTCGAGCGCAAGATGACTCCACAGCAGTACACCGAACGTTATGACGCCGTGGTGGAAGCGTTGCATCGCATCCAGCCGCAAATGAAGTTCGCGGGCCTGGCCTTGGGGAATCCTTCCTCATATCCGGACTACTTTGAATACTTCCTCAATCATGCCCATCACAAGCCGGGAATTCCCCTGGACATGATCACGTACCATTTCTACGCATCGCCCACCGCCGACCAGACGCCGGAAATCCAGCAGTATACGTTTTTCGATCAGGCGGACCGCTTCCTGAGCTCGGTGCGTTTCATTGAGTTCATCCGCCAGCGCCTGTCGCCGCAAACGCAAACCGACGCCAACGAACTTGGTTCGATTCTCCCCGATGACAACCGGAGCGGCCCGATCGTGATTCCGAATTCATACTGGAATCTTTCCGGCACACTTTATGCCTACGTCTATGCCGAGCTGGCAAAATTGGGAATCGAATACGGCGGCGAATCGCAACTGGTCGGCTACCCGACGCAATTCCCCTCGGTGACCATGATTAACTGGAAAACCGGCGAGCCGAATGCGCGCTATTGGGTGCTGAAGCTGCTACACGATAACCTTGGTCCAGGCGACAAGCTGATGGCGACCAAAATCGATTCGCCGTACATCTACGCTTTAGGTGTCACGACTCGCGACGGGCGTCATAAGGTTCTATTGATAAACAAGCGCGACCGGACGTTTACGGTTTCGATTCCCGGCGCGGCGGGCGGGCACATCGATGCGGTGGACCAGCAGACCGCTTTCAATCCCCCGCTGGAAGCAGCGTTGACCATGATGAAGTCACTCTGGGCGGTCTGGCGGTGGCGGTGGTGACGCTGGGGAAATAGGCGGCGCGAACTTGTCTTGACGATGGTCAGCGCCGGGCATAGACTCTCTACTCCTTAGGAGGAGCACATGACGACTTCAAATCAGACCGAACGGATTCATAAAGCGCTCGACGCTTTTGCCATTGAACTCCCGTCCTGGGGGTTCGCCAATACCGGCACGCGCTTTGGCAAGTTCATTCAGGACTCCGCCGCCACCACGACCGAAGAGAAACTGGCCGACGCGGGCCAGGTGCATAGGTTCACCGGCTGCTGCCCCAGCGTGGCCGACGCACGTCCTCTGGGATTTTCCCGAGGGCCTGAAGAGCACGCCGGCAGTGATGCGCTTCCGCCGCGAAGGCGGGCGTCAACTGGGCGCGATCAATCCCAACGTCTTCCAGGATCAGATCTACAAGAACGGATCGCTGGGCAATCCCGATCCCGAGATCCGCCAGGCGGCGCTTGCAGCACATTCTGGATTGCGTCGAGATTGCCAAGCAGCACCGGCAGCCGCGACGTTTCGCTCTGGTTCGCCGATGGCTCCAGCTATCCGGGCACGGCCAACATCCGGCATCGCAAGCAGTGGTTCGACGAAGGTCTGAAGGAGGCGCATCGCACTCGAGCCGCAACCAGCGCATGCTGGTGGAATACAAGCCGTTCGAGCCGGCCTTCTATGACACCGACATCGCCGATTGGGGCATGGCGCTGCTACTGTCGCGCAAGCCGGGCCGCAAGCCAAGGTGCTGGTGGATACCGGCCATCATTATCAGGCGCAGAACATCGAGCAGATCGTGGCGTGGCTGCTCAGCGAGGACATGCTGGGCGGCTTCCACTTCAACGACCGCCGCTATGCCGACGACGATCTGACGCTCGGCTCCATCGATCCCTACCAGGTCTTTCGCATCTTCCACGAGATCGCGCTTACGAATGGGAGACCGGCAAGCGCGCCGATATCGCCTACATGGTCGACCAGAGCCACAACCTGAAGGACAAGATCGAGGAGATGATCCAGACCGCGATCACCGCGCAGGAACTCTATGCCAAAGCCGCCCTGGTGGATCACGAAAAGCTCGACGCATCACCAGATGAAGGGCGACTGGTCGACGCCGAAGAGTGCCTGAAGTCCGCCTTTTCCACCGATGTGCGCCCGGCGATCCGCGAATGGCGGAAGGCCAAGGGAATCGCCGAGGACCGCTGAAAGCCTTCCGCGCGTCCGGCTACACCGCGCAAGCGGCCCGCCTGCGCGCCAAGAAGAATCAGGGCGCGGTCGCCAGCTACGCCTGATGGGGTGGGCCTTTCCCCCCTCACCCGACCGTCCGTCGACGGATGCGACCTCTCCCCTCGGAGAGGCATCTGATTGTTGGGGGGCTTGATCGCCCCCCAGAAAAAAGAGATCCCTCTCCGAGGGGAGAGGGCCTGCCGGAACCTTCCGGCGGGGTGAGGGGTCTTTTCCTGACGGCGGCAGTGAAACCCATTTGAGGGCTCCGCCACCGTAAAGTCTCCGGCTCTGCCGGAAGATAATGATTTACATTCCTTCCAGCAATGAAAATCAGGTCTCTTCATTTGTTGCACGACAGCGAGGCTTCCCCGAAATGAGCGAAGCGCGAAATATTGTGGCGGTGGATTTTGGCGCGGAAAGCGGCCGGTTGGTGCTCTGCCGCTGGAATGGCAATGAGGGGGCGCTGGAGGAGATTCACCGCTTTCCAAATTCTCCATCGCATGCGGGAGGTCACCTGGTTTGGGATCTGGAGCGGCTCTGGCAGGAGGTTTTGACGGGCCTCAAAAAAGCCTCGGCGAAAACTGACGGCCGCGTTGATAGCATTGGGGTCGATGGTTGGGGCGTGGACTACGTTCTGCTCGATGCCGCCGGCGAGCGCATCGGCCATGCCTACTGCTATCGTGACGCGCGCAACGAACCTGCCATGGCGCGTGTTTATGCGCGAATTCCTCAGCATCGTCTATATGAAATTACCGGCATTCAATTTATGCCGTTCAACACGATCTATCAACTGACGGCGCACAAAGATGAATTTCCGGAGGAATGGGCGCGTGCAACGCGCTGGGTGACGCTTCCGGATTATTTTCAGTACCGGCTATCCGGCGTTGCGGTGCAGGAATATACAGAGGCGAGCACCACACAGTTGCTCGACGTCCGGGCGCGAAGCTGGTCGAAAGAAATTGCCGACGCGCTGGGCCTTGATCTCGAAAAATTTCCGCCCATCGTTCAGGCTGGCACGAAGCTGGGGAAGCTGCGGTCTGAAGTGAGCGAGGCCACGGGACTGAAGGAAACTCAGGTCGTTGCGCCCGCCTGCCACGATACCGGTTCTGCCGTCGCCGGAATTCCGTTTCCGCATGACGGACTCGTCTTCATCAGCTCCGGCACGTGGTCGCTGGTGGGCACCGTCCTGCCGGAGCCGGTGGTGAATCCGGAGCAGGGAAGAAACTTTACCAACGAAGGTGGCGTGGCGGGCAGCATTCGGTTCCTTCAAAACGTCATCGGCTTGTGGCTGCTTCAGGAATGCCTGCGTGAATGGAATGCGCAGGGGCAGAATCTGACGGCAGCAGGACTTGCCGCGCAATGCATGGAATGTGCACCCGAGGGTCCGCACTTCCACGCCGATGAGACGGAATTCCTTGCTCCCGGCAACATGGTGGAGCGGATCAACGCGGCGCTGCAAGCCGCCGGCTTTACCGAAGAGCGGCGTCCGGTGGAGTTGGCAGCGATCATCTTTGCAGCCTCGCGCGGCGCTACGCCGCGGTGGTGGCGGAACTGGGAAGACTTTCGGGCAAGAAGATTCAACGCATCTGCATCGTGGGCGGTGGGGTCAAGAATGAAGCCCTCAACCGACTGACGGAAAAGTTGACGGGAGTTGAAGTCGTGCGCG
Source organism: uncultured Acidobacteriota bacterium (assembly GCA_963733285.1). GTDB lineage: Bacteria > Acidobacteriota > Terriglobia > UBA7540 > UBA7540 > Bog-366. The sequence goes on along the minus strand of CAVTDA010000079.1, from coordinate 2,520 downwards.
GACCAAGCGAATCCACTGCGGCGGGAAACATCGCCGTCCAAATTGCTGCGTTGCAGAACTCCATGTCCCTCCATAATGTTCAGGCCATCAGCGCCAAACTGAAATTTGCTTCCTCATAAGGGCTCTCATCGGGAGTGGAGGGAGGGCAAATTCGGCCTAATCTTTTTCTGGAATTTTGCATCCAACCCACGTGTAAATTTAAGCCCTTTTGCGGCGTCAGGGACCATGGCGCAGACCGCCGCGTTTGCGGTCAACCGCAATTCTCGTGCTTGCCATGGAATTGCCTGTGAGAAGTCGCGAACCGCAACGTCCCTGTCCGCGCTAAAATGTCTTGGTTATTTTGACTTTTGAATCTTGAGTATTGAGTCTTGAATCTTGAATCTTGAATTTTGAATCTTGAATCGAATGGAGTTCCACACACTCTCCAAAGGTCATAAGATCCATGCATCGCACGACGCTTTTTCGCGGAAAGGGCAACTGCATCTATTTCCTTACGCCCAACCCTCAAGCTCGCAGACTGAACCGCGTGGTTTGTGCCATTTTCGCCGGTTTTTGCGCATGTTCCCCCGCTTTCGCCCTCACGCCGTGGTCACCCGATGGATCGTCTTTGCAATTGCCCGCGGATTCCTTTGTCTCGCCGCTTTCCGACGGACGGTTCGATTGGAAAGCGTTTGCGCCATATGCCCAGTCCGACCCCGCCAGCAATCGGACCTCTTTGCCCGCATTCGCCTCTCACGCAGACGCCTCAATTTCGCCTACGAGCCCTGGATTTGATTTTGGAACTGGACGGCTGGAATCCGATCCCGCGCCGTCCACCCTCGACGAAACGCGCCCCATTGATTGGAGAACGATCCTTCCCGACCTGGCTCACGACCAGCGGGCCATCTGGACGTTCCCCACGCGGCTGGCTCATGGTGAAGACTGGAAGCCTACTCTGGCCTTTGTCGTTGTGCTGGGCGCGCTGATTGCGCTCGACTCTCACGACACGAGCTATTTCCGCGGAACCACGGCCTACGCGGGATTCAATAATTATTTCACCGGGGTTAACACCGCCGTCGGAGCGTTGCTCGTGCCGCCGGCATTTTACGCGGTAGGGAAGCTGCGCAAGGATTCCTACGCAACGCAGACGGCGTTGCTGATGGGAGAATCGATTCTCGACAGCGAGGCGTTGGCAACAGTGCTGAAGTTCGCCACCGCCCGCCGCCGGCCTTACGAGATTCCAACCGGCGGCAATTATGCTGACACCTGGTTTGAGAACTATCATCCCATCCCCAATTTCAATGGAAGTTTTCCCTCCGGACATGCGGTCCTGGTATTTTCAGTGGCCACGGTGATCGCTCATCGCTACGGAAAGCATCGATGGGTGCCCTTCGTGGCCTATGGTGCGGCATCGGTGGTCTGCTTCTCGCGCCTCACTCAACAGGCGCACTTTCCATCTGACGTTTTCGTCGGGGCAGCTTTTGGTTATTTGATTAGCAGGGATGTGGTCATGCCGGGGCGGGATCCGGGAAATTGAGAAAGTCGAGAGTAGGGTTGGGAGTCAGAGGCGGCCTGCGCTGAGAATTGAAACCGGCAACAGTTTCGCGCAATTGATCTAAGAAGGTCGCCGCCTCTGACATCTCACTCAGGCTTTAGAAGTGCGGCATCTGGGGCATCTGCATTTTCTGCGGTTCGCCCACGATGTGTGTCTTCTCGTTGGTCAGGACCTTCTTCAATACCATCGTTGTCGTAGGACCGGTCATTTTCACCATGCCATAGGGGGTGACGTCGGTGGAGATCCACAAGTCCGTGGTTCCATTGACGCCCTGGCTGCGATAGTGCTGGCAATTGAATGTTCCTGCCGGCACCGTGACGCTTTCCGTTCCGACGAGCTCGCCGCGGTTGCCGCTGCCGCCCCCAGCTCCGGGATTTGAGGCTTGCGACCCGCGTTGTTGAAACATCGACATCATCATGCCGTCCATTTCCATCGGGGGGCTGCCGGGCCGTTGGATAATCATTCGCTTCATCCCCGGCTGACTTCCCGTCGTGACCATCAGCATCTTCATGACCATCTCCCCGCCAGTTTCGGTACCTGTGACGCGGGACTCGATCCAATAACCAGGGTTCCCGTCGACATTCTCCTGACCGAGGGCGACCGTCGCGACGTCCATGTCCTTGCCCTTTGTGGTCATGATGTATTCCGACCCGGACCCTACGGTGGGGTTGGTTAGTCCGGGCATCGACGGCATGTTGCCGAACATCGATCCCATGCCACCCGGCCGTTGTGCCCAAAGGCCAACGGATGTTGCGAGCGCGATGAAAACCACGATTAGCGCCTTAAGTCTCTTACTCATAATCTTAGTCCCTCCGATTCTTGTCTGGCCCGGAAAAAGCCATCACTATGCTGTGGAGCCAGATGATTTCAACAAATGTCCTGCTCCCTAGTGCAATTTGGGTATTTCCATCGATGTTCGAGATAAATTTCTGCCCCGTGAGTATAGCAGAAAAAATGCAGGCGGGTGAGCTTGGGGCGCATCGTTG